>JBEGMS010000242.1:0-4593 GCA_041182985.1 Actinomycetota bacterium | reverse complement strand
GCGCGAGCCCGACGCCGAGGCGTGGGCGCGCCTCGCCGCCGACGAGTGCGCCGGCCAGGTGCTCGACGCGGCCACCGCGGCGCTGACGGGCCTCGAGCCGTTCGACGCCGAGGCGGTGGAGGGGGCGCTGCGCGGCATCTGCGAGGCGCTCGAGATGAAGCCGCGCCAGGCCTTCCAGCCGATCCGCATCGCGATCGCCGGCTCGACGGTGGCCGCGGGGCTGTACGAGTCGATCGCGTTCCTCGGCCGCGACGAGTCGCTGCGGCGCCTCGCGCGGGCCCGCGCCGCCGCCGGGTGATCCGGCGCGCAGGAGGTCGGGCGGACAGCGCGTATCGTGGGCGTGGATGGCCACCGCGAAGCGCAGGACCCGGAAGGACGAGGCCGACGCCGATCCGCGCCCGCGCACGGGCCGGCAGATCCTCGCGGCCCTCATCGCCGCGGTCGTCCTCGTGGGCGTGACGGCGACCGCCACGGCGATCGTCGTGTCGGCGCTGAACGGTGGCCCGACGCCGAGCGTGTCGGATCCCGCGGGGCAGGACGGGGGCGTCTCCGACGAGGCGCTCGAGCGCGCCCGCGCGGCCGGCTACAAGGAGGGCGTGCGCGACACGCGCCAGCAGGCCAAGGAGCAGCTGGAGGCGCGCTACCGCCAGGGCTACGCCAAGGGCTACGCGGAGGGGCGCGAGGAGGTGGTCGACTCGGCGGGCTCGTCCGGGGGCTTCCAGGACGGCTACAACACGGGCGTGAAGGCCGCCGAGGAGGCCTACAAGAAGATCATCCAGCAGGCCCAGCGGATCATCGCCGAGGCCAACCAGGCGCCCGCGGCGACCGCGCCCGAGGTCCAGCCCTAGCGATCGGCCCCTGCGGGGGTCAGGACGTCAGGTCGGACGCCATCTCCTCGAACGCGTCGACGAAGCGCGCACAGTCGTCGATGGTGTGCGCGATCGACAGCGTCCACTCCTCCTCGCGGCCCGGCGTCATGAAGACGCCGCGGTTCATGTTGTAGAGCCACGCGAGGTCGCAGAGCTCGCCGTCCTGCTGCGCCTTGAAGGACTCGTAGTCGACGATCGGGTCCTTCGCGAACGTGACGCAGCCCTTCGAGCTGATGCCGACCGTGTAGCCGGGGAGGTTGTGCCGCTCGAGGATGGCCGAGCAGCGCTCGAGCATGTAGTCGTTGAGGGCGTCGAGATGCGCGTAGGCCTCGGGGGTCAGCACCTCGAGGAGGTTGGCGCGCGCCGCGGCCATGCCGAGGGGGTTGCCGTTGTAGGTGCCGACCTGGTAGACGGAGCCGTCGCGGACGCACTCCATGGCCTCGTCGGTCCCGCCGATCGCGCCGATCGGCAGGCCACCGCCCAGCGCCTTCGCGAGGGTGACCATGTCGGGCGTCACGCCGAACTTCTCGACCGCGCCACCGGCCGCGATCGTCATGCCGGTCTTGACCTCGTCGAAGATCAGGACGATCCCGTGGCGCTTGGTGATGTCGCGGACCGCCTCGAGGTAGCCGGGCTCGGGCAGGACGACGCCGAGGTTCATCATCGCCGCCTCCATGATCACGCAGGCGGGCAGGCGGCCCTCGGCGGCCAGCTGCTCGATGCGGCGCTCCATCGCCGGCGCGTCGTTGAACGGCACCGGGATGGTCATGTCGGAGACGGCCTTCGGGATGCCGCCGCCGTACGGAAGGGAGGCGTAGTTCTCGCGGTCGCCGATCGAGGCGTAGGGGACGCCGATCGAGACCATCACGTAGTCGTGGTGGCCGTGGTACGAGCCGAAGATCTTCATGATCGTGTCGCGGCCCGTCGCGGCGCGCGCGATGCGGATCGCGTCCATCGTGGCCTCGGAGCCGGAGTTCGTGTAGCGCCACTGCGGCAGGCCCCAGCGCCGCTGGAGCTCCTCGGCGACGACGATGGCGTCCTCGGTGGGGGCCGCGAAGTGCGTGCCCTCCCGCATCCGCCTGGTCACGGCCTCGGTGATGACGGGGTGGGCATGGCCCTGCACCATCGAGCCGAAGCCGTTGTGGAAGTCGACCATCTCCGTGCCGTCGACGTCCCAGACGTGGCTGCCGACGCCGCGCTCGAGGTAGATCGGCCACGGGTCCCGGAACTGGTACGACGAGGCGACGCCGCCCGAGAGCGTGCGGCAGGCGCGCTCGTACATGCGGCCCGAGGCCGCCGTGTTGGCGTCCAGCTTCTGCGCCTCGCGCGCGGTCAGCTCGGCGATGCGCTCGCGGTCCAGCTCGATGGGTGCCCGTACGGCCATGGTGCGTCCTCCTCGCGCTGATCGCGCGCTCAGTCGACTGAACGATAGGGCCGCCCGGGGGAGCCCGTCAACGCGGGGAGCCCGCTCAGGAGGGCGTGAAGATCGACTCGGCGGCGGCCTGGCGCTCGCGGATCAGCCGCTCGACGGCCTCCTCGTCGCCCTGGCGCAGGAGCTCGACCGGGTCGGGATCGCCGTTGACGATGCCCTCGAAGAAGACCTTGCGGTCCTCGTACGTCGGGAACAGGTCCTTCGCCCAGCCGCGCAGGCCGTTGAGGCGCTCGGCCAGGCGCGCGTAGGGCTCGCCGTACATGTCGGCGATCTCGCGCTTCATGCGCTTCGCCAGCGCCGGGCTCGCGCCCGACGTCGAGATGGCGATCGCGATCGGCCCGGAGCGGACGATCGCGGGCAGGATGAAGTTGCACAGGGGCGGCACGTCGACGACGTTGACGAGCATCGCGCGCGCCTCGGCCTGCTCGTAGATCTCGACGTTGAGGGCGGTGTCCTCGGTGGCGGCGACGACGAGCAGGTGTCCCTCGAGGTCGGCCGGGACGTAGGCGCGCTGCTCGAGCGTGATCGCGCCCTCGGCGACGAGCGCGTGGATCTCGTCGATCGCCTGCTTGGCGATCACGTGGACGCGGGCGTTGGCCGCGAGCAGGCCCTCGACCTTCTCGAGGCCGATCGGACCGGCCCCGACGACGAGGCAGGGGCGGTCGCCGAGGTCGAGGCAGGCCATGTAGAAGGTCTTCTCGAGCATCTTCGCGTTGCACGTGGCATCGCAGCGGTCGAGCTTGGCCTCGCAGACGCAGGGGCGGTACGGCATGGCACGAAGCCTATCGTGGGCCGCGCGTCGCCGGATGGGTCACCATGGGCCCGATGGGCGACGTCCGCCACCTCTACGTGCACGTCCCGTTCTGCGCGCACCGCTGCGGCTACTGCGACTTCACGACGGTGACGGGCCACGACGACCGCCATGCGGCCTACCTCGCGGCCCTGCTCGACGAGCTCGCCGCGCGCGGCGGCGTCCTCGCCGACCCGCCCGCGACGGTCTACCTCGGCGGCGGCACGCCGTCCCGGCTCGGGCCCGCGCTCCTCGGCGAGCTGCTCGACCGGCTGCCGCGCGCGCAGGTCGAGACGACCGTGGAGTGCAACCCCGAGGACGTCACCGACGACCTCGCGGGGGCGCTCGCCGCGCGCGGCTGCCGGGTGTCCCTCGGCGCGCAGACCTTCGCGCCGGGGCTGCTCGAGGTGCTCGAGCGGCGCACGACGCCGGACGGCGTGCGCACCGCGCTCGCGCGGCTGCGGGCCGCCGGCGTGCCGTCCGTGTCCCTCGACCTGATCTTCGGGATCCCGGGGGAGTCCGGCGAGGACCTCGAGCGCGACCTCGACGCGCTCGTCGAGCTCGCCCCCGACCACGTGTCCGCCTACGAGCTCGAGGCCAAGCCCGGCACGCGCTTCGCGGTCCACCACGGCGCGGCGCTCGCGGCCCAGGCCGAGCTCGTCGAGGACCACCTCGACCGCGTGATCGACCGCCTCGGCGCGGCCGGCTACGACTGGTACGAGGTGGCCTCGTTCGCGCGCGGCGCCGGCCACCGCGCCGTCCACAACACCGCCTACTGGAAGGGCCGCGACTACCTTGGCCTCGGCATCGGCGCCGTCTCCACGGTGGCGGGCGAGCGGCGCGCGAACGGGCCGAAGCTGGCCGCCTACCTCGCCGACCCCGCGGGAGCGGCGTGCGCGGTCGAGGCGATCGACGCGGAGACCGCCGCGCGGGAGCGGCTGATGCTCGGCCTGCGCCTGGCCGAGGGCGTCGCGCTCGACGGCGACCTCGCGGGCGTCGTGGACGAGGCGGGGGTGGAGCGGCTGGTCGCCGCCGGGGTCGCGAGCCGCGAGGGCGGTACACTGCGGCTCGAGCGGCGCGGCCGGATGCTGCTGCACGACTGCGTCGCGGAGGTACTGCGATGAGCGCCGATACGCCCGACATCCAGCTGACCCCCCGCCGGCGCGAGGTCCTGCGCGCGGTGATCGAGGAGCACATCTCGACGGGGCAGCCCGTCGGCTCCCAGACCCTGGTGCGCCAGCACGGCTTCGAGACCAGCGCCTCCACGCTGCGCTACGAGCTCGCCTGGCTCGAGTCCGTCGGGCTGCTCGGTCACCCGCACACGTCGGCCGGGCGCGTCCCCACCGAGCTCGGCTATCGCTTCTACGCCGGCGCCCTGCTGGAGGAGCGGCCCGCGGTGCAGCCCCTGCCCGTCGTGCTCGGGGACGCGAACCGCGAGGTCGACGACGCCCTGCGCGCCACCACGGAGGCCCTCTCGCAGGTGACGAGCCTCCTCGCGATCG
>JBEGMS010000241.1:0-14383 GCA_041182985.1 Actinomycetota bacterium | reverse complement strand
CGAGCAGGGCTCCCGGCACGAAGGCCTCCACGCCCGTCGTGACGTTGCGGATCTCCAGCGTCTGCGCCGGGGCGCCGAAGACGACGCTCTGGTTGGCGACGACGCCGGGCAGCCGCAGGCTGGAGATCGGCGGCCGCACCCCGCACGCCTCCTCGACCAGGTCCGCGGTGCGCTTCGCGGTGCCGCTCGGGGCGTCGACCTTGTTGACGTGGTGCTCCTCGATGATCGCGGCGTCGGGCAGGATCCGCGCGGCCTCGGCGGCGAAGCGCATCATCAGCACGGCGGTGATCGCGAAGTTGGGGCAGAACAGGACCGGCAGCCCGGCCTCGCGCGCGGCGGCGTCGACCCGGGCGACCCCATCGGCCTCCATGCCCGTCGTTCCCAGCACCATCGGGACGCCCGCGGCGATCGCGGCCAGGCAGTGCGGCTCGGCCGCGTCGGGGCGGGTGACGTCGAGGACCACGTCGGCCTCGGTCGCGGCGATCGCCTCGGGGAGGGTCGGGAAGGCCCCGTCGCCCGTCAGCGAGCGCGCGACCCGCCCGGCGAGCACGAGGTCGTCGGCGGCGGCGATCGCGGCGCAGATCGGCGCACCGAGCCGCCCCGTCGCACCGGAGACGAGCACGCGGGTCACGCGGGGCCCCCGACCGGCTCGCGGAAGGCGCCCAGCGCGGCGTCGAACGCCGCCTCGTCGGGGCCGATCCCGGCGACGCAGAGCGCCTCCGGCGCGAACAGCTCGGCCACGAGGTCGCGCACGGCCTCCTCGGTGACCGCATCGATCCGGCGCGCCACCTCATCGTCCTCCATCAGCGGCACGTCGGAGACGAGGTGCCGCCCGAGCCGGCCCATGCGCGCGACCGTCGAGTCCATGGTGAGGAGCAGGCGCGCCTTGAGATTGTCGCGGGCGCGCTCGACCTCACCGTCGCGGAAGCGCCCCTCCGCGAGGTCGTGGATCTCGGCGGCGGCCACGCCGAGCGCCTCGGCCAGGTTCTCGGTGCGGGTGCCGAGCGCCAGCCCGACCTGCCCGGTCTCCTGGAAGTACGTCACGTACGAGTAGACGCTGTAGACCAGGCCGCGCTGCTCGCGGATCTCCTGCCAGAGGCGCGACGAGGCGCCACCGCCGAGGATCTGGTCGAGCACGGCGAGGGCGAAGCGGCGCTCGTCCGTGCGGCCGATGCCGCGCCCGCCGACGGCGATGTGGGTCTGCTCGAGGTCGCGCTCCACGAAGGCGCGGCTGCCGGCCGCCGCGACGGCGTCGGGGCGGTCCGCCGACCCGCCGCGCGCGAGCCCGTCGAAGGCCTCCTCCACGAGCGCGACGAGCCGCCCGTGCTCGAGCGGCCCGGCCGCGGCCACCACGACCTGATCGCCCGCGTAGTGGCGGGCGTGGTGGGTGCGCAGCGCCTGCTCGTCGAGCGCCCCCACCGTCTCGGCGCGGCCCGCGATCGGGCGCCCGATCGCCTGCTCGGGGAACAGGAGCTCGCCGAGCACGTCGTGGACGAGGTCGTCGGGGGTGTCCTCGTAGAGCGCGAGCTCCTCGAGCACGACCTCGCGCTCGGCCTCCACGTCGTGGAAGCCGGGCCGGGCGACCATCGAGCCGATGATGTCGAGCGCCAGCGGCACGTGCTCGGACAGGACCCGCGCGTGCAGGTCGGTCTCCTCGCGCGAGGTGGCGGCCTGCAGGTCGGACCCGAAGCGGTCGAAGGCCTCCGCGATCGCCATCGCGTCGTGGCGCTCCGTGCCGCGGAAGAGCAGGTGCTCGAGCAGGTGGGAGACGCCCGACACGGGCGCCGCCTCGTCACGCGAGCCGACGCGCACCCAGGCGCCGAGCGCGACGCCGTGCACGTCGGGGCGGAGCTCGCTCGCGACCCTGAGGCCGCTCGCGAGCTCCGTCACCTCGACGCCGGGACGCATCGCGTCCCCGTTACTCCGAGCGGCGCCGGCGGCCGCGGTCGCGGCCCCCGCGCTCGCCGCGGTCACCGCGATCGCCGTCGTCGCCGCCCCCGTTGGGGAACTGCTCCTTGTAGCGCTCGCCGATCGTCTCCGGGGACACCTCGGCCCCGTCCTCGATCTTGGCGACCAGCTTGAGGCCGATGCGGCCGCGGTCGGTGTCGACCTCGGTCACCTCGACGTTGACGATGTCGCCGCGGTCGAGCACCTGGTCGGCCGACGAGATGCGCGTCCCCGGGGCGATCCGGGAGACGTGCAGGAGGCCGTCCGTGCCCTTGCGCAGCTCGACGAAGGCGCCGAAGTCGGCGGTCTTGACGACGCGCCGCTCGGTGAACACGTCGCCGACCTGGACCGGGCGCATCATCTGCTCGATCTGGTCCTTGGCCGCGACGGCCTCCGGGCCGACGCCGTAGATGCGCACGGCGCCGTCCTCCTCGACGTCGATCTGGACCCCGAACTCCTCCTGGAGCCCGCGGATCGTCTCGCCGCCCTTGCCGATCAGGAGGCCGATCTGCTCCGGCAGGATCTGCGTCTGCAGGACCTGCGGGGCATGCTCGGAGAGCTGCTCGCGCGGGGCGGCCAGGGCGGTCGCCATCGTCCCGAGGATGCTCAGCCGGGCGGCCTTCGCGCGGTCGAGGGCGTCCTTCAGGAGCTCCCGGGTGACGCCCGTGATCTTGATGTCCATCTGGAGGGCGGTGATGCCCTCCGCGGTGCCGGCGACCTTGAAGTCCATGTCGCCGAGATGGTCCTCGGCGCCCTGGATGTCGGTCAGGATGACGAGGCTGTCGCCCTCCTTGATCAGGCCCATCGCGATGCCCGCGACGGGGGCCTTGATCGGCACGCCGGCGTCCATCAGGGCCAGGGTCGAGCCGCAGACCGACGCCATCGACGACGACCCGTTGGACTCGAGGATCTCCGAGACGGCGCGCATCGTGTACGCGAACTCGTCCGCGGCCGGCACGACGGCGACGAGCGCCCGCTCGGCGAGCGCGCCGTGGCCGATGTCACGGCGCTTGGGGCCGCGCATGAAGCCGGTCTCCCCGACCGAGAAGGGCGGGAAGTTGTAGTGGTGGATGTAGCGCTTCGTCGTCTCCAGGGAGAGGTCGTCGATGCGCTGCTCCTCCTTGATGGTCCCGAGGGTGACCAGGGTCAGCGCCTGGGTCTGGCCGCGGGTGAAGAGCGCCGAGCCGTGGGTGCGCGGCATCACGCCGGCCGCCACCGCGATCGGGCGGATCTCGTTCTCGCCGCGCCCGTCGGGGCGGCGCTTGTCGACGGCGATCTTGGTGCGCACGATCTGCTTGTAGACCGAGTCGACGGCGCTGCGGACGGCGGCCTGCGTGGCCGCGTCGAGGCCGTTGTCCGCGCCGCCCGGGAAGGGCAGGCGGATGTCCTTGACGATGCGCTCGATCAGCGCGGAGCGCTTCGCCGACTTGAGCTCCTTCGAGTCCTGCTCCGCGTCCGAGAGGGCGCGGATGTCGGCCTCGAACTGCTCCTGCACCGCGCTCTTGACGGCGGCCGCCCGGCGGCGGTCGGCGATGAAGCCCAGCGCGAACTTGACCTGGGTGCGGCGCACCATCACGTCCTCGCCGGCGTCGGCGGCGACGGGCGGGCACTCGGCGGCCATCGCCTCGGCGGCGGCCATCTCGACGCCCGCGATGCCGTGCTCCGCGATCAGGCGGTCGAACGCCGCGCCGTAGCGGGCGTCCAGCTCCTCGTCGACGGCGGCGTCGTACCACTTCGGCTTGCCGACCTTCTGCTGGAGCTCGATCTGCGCGGCGCAGATGCCCTTGATCGTCTCGTGGGCGAGCTCGAGCGCCTCGACCATGCGGTCCTCGGGCACGATGTTCGCACCCGCCTCGACCATCGTGATCGCCTCGGGCGTGCCGCAGACGATCAGGTCCAGATCGGACTCGAGCATGTCGGGCATCGACGGGTTGACGCGCAGCTCGCCCTCGATCAGGCCGACGCGCACGGCGCCGACCGGCCCGGCGAAGGGCAGGGGCGAGATCATCAGCGCCGCGGAGGCGCCGTTCATGGCGAGGATGTCGTGCGAGGTGATCTTGTCCACGCTCAGCACGGTGCCGATCACCTGGACCTCGTTGCGGAAGCCCTTGGGGAACAGCGGCCGGATCGGCCGGTCGATCATGCGCGCGTTGAGGGTGGCCTTCTCCGTGGCCCGCCCCTCGCGCTTGAAGAAGCCGCCCGGGATCTTGCCGGCGGCGTACATCTTCTCCTCGACGTCGACGGTGAGCGGGAAGAAGTCCGCCCCGGGGCGGGCCTCCTGCGCTCCGACGACGGTGGAGAGGACGACGGTGTCGCCGCTCTGGACGAGAACCGCCCCGTCGGCCTGCTTGGCGAGCTGCCCGGTCGCGAAGCGGAGGCTGATATCCCCCGCGGCGACCTCGACGGCGGTCTCGGTGCCGAGAACGTCACTCATGTGTAGGTACTTCCCTTCTGCTGCCAGCGACGCGCGTCCCGCGCACCGCCATCCGCGTATGACTCGGGCGCCCTTAGCGGCGCAGTCCGAGCTCCTTCACGATCGCGCGGTACCGCTCCACGTCCTCACGCTGGAGGTACTGGAGGAGGCGCCGACGGCGGCCCACCATCTTGAGGAGGCCGCGCCGCGAGTGATGGTCGTGCTTGTGGTACCGGAGGTGCTCGGTGAGCTCGTTGATCCGCTGCGTCAGCATCGCGATCTGGACCTCGGGGGATCCCGTGTCCGCCGCGCTCTTGCCGTGCTGGCCGATGATCTCGGCCTTCTGCTCGCTGGTCAGGGCCATCTGGCGCCTCCTTGTTCCACAGTCGCCCGATCCGCAGCCCCGGGGCACTCGCCCCGGCAGCCGTCTGGTGGGTCGCCGCGCACGGTACCACCCATCCGGCGACGGGAACGCCGGTTCGGCGGCCCGGACCGCACGGAGGCGGGCGGTCCGGGCCGCGGAACGGCGGGGAGCCCTAGAAGGTCTCCATGTAGTGGTCGATCTCCCAGCCGTGCACCTGGGCCTGATAGGCCCGCCACTCGGCGCGCTTCTCGGCCAGGTACGCCTCGGTGATGTGGGAGCCGAGGGCGCCGGTCAGGACGGCGTCGCTCTCGAAGGCGTCGAGCGCCAGGGACAGGTTGTGCGGCAGGCCCTGGATCTTGAGCTTCTTCGACTCCTCCTCGGACAGGTGGTAGATGTTCTGGTTGACCGGCTTCGGCGGCTGCTTGCCCTTCCGCATGCCGTCGAGGCCCGCCGCCAGCATCACCGCGAACAGCAGGTACGGGTTCGCCGTCGGGTCCGGGGTGCGCAGCTCCGCGCGGGTCGAGTTGCCGCGCTTGTCGGGGATCCGGATCGCCGCGGAGCGGTTGCCGGGCGACCAGGCGATGTAGACGGGCGCCTCGTAGCCGGGCACGAGCCGCTTGTACGAGTTGACGATCGGGTTCGCCAGCGCCGTGATGCCGGGCAGGTGCTCGAGCAGGCCGGCGATGTAGCCGTAGGCCTCGCCCGACAGCTGCTCCTCGCCCTTGGGGTCGAAGAAGATGTTCTTCCCGCCCTTCGAGAGCGACTGGTTGCAGTGCATGCCCGAGCCGTTCTCGCCGAAGATCGGCTTCGGCATGAACGTCGCGTGCATCCCGTGCTGCGCGGCGATCGAGCGGACCACGTAGCGGAACGTGATCAGGTTGTCGGCGCAGGTCAGCGCCTCCGCGTGCCGGAAGTCGATCTCGTGCTGGCCGATCGCGACCTCGTGGTGCGAGGCCTCGAGGTGGAAGCCCATCTGCACGAGGGTGTCCTCGATCGCGCGCCGGACCTCCTCGCCCTTGTCCATCGGGCCGACGTCGAAGTAGCCCGCGGTGTCGTGCGGGTCGACGCGCGGCGTGCCGTCGGCGTCGCGGTTGAAGATGAAGAACTCGGCCTCGGGGCCGACGTTCATCGTGTAGCCGAGCTTCTTGGCCTCGGCGATCACGGCCTTCAGCGCCACGCGCGGGTCGCCGACGAACGGCGTGCCGTCAGCCTCGGCGACGTCGCAGATGATGCGCGCGACCTGGCCCGACGTGCCGGCCAGCCACGGGATCACCTGGAACGTGTCCATGTCGGGCACGAAGTACATGTCCGAGCGCTCGATCCGCTTGTAGCCGCGGATCGACGACCCGTCGAACATCATCTCGTTGTCGAGCGCCTTGTCGAGCTCCTCGACGGGGATCTGCACGTTCTTGAGCTGGCCGTGCAGCTCGGTGAACTGCAGGCGCACGAAGCGCACGTTCTGCGCCTTGCACTTGGCGAGCAGGTCCTTCTTGGTCATGTGGCCTCCGTTCCAAGCGGCGCCGCCCCACCGGGCACGCCGCGACGGAGAGACGCCACGTCGCGTCGTGGCGGGCCCCATCGCCAGCCACGCCATGAAGATAGCACAGGCCCCCGCCCCCGCGGTACCCTGCCCGTACCCGGCCGGGGTGGCGGAATTGGTAGACGCACCGGACTCAAAATCCGGCGTCGGAGACGACGTGCGGGTTCGAGACCCGCCCCCGGCATCCAGCGCAGGAGGAGACCCGATGGCGGAGACGACACCCATGCTGATCGACGGCCAGGCCGCCGGGGCCGAGCGCCCGCCGATCGAGGTGCGCGACCCGGCCACCCTGGAGCCGCTCGGCGCGGTGCCGGCCGGGACCGCGGAGGACGTCGACCGCGCGGTCGCCGCCGCGGCGCGCGCCCAGCGCGAGTGGCGCTTCACGAGCGCTTGGGAGCGCGCCGACCTCCTGCACGGGGTCGCGCAGGCCACGCACGACCACGCCGACGAGCTCCTCGACCTCCTGACGCGCGAGCAGGGCAAGCCGCGCCCCGAGCAGGAGGAGGAGGTCGAGTGGTCGGCCTCCACCTTCCGCTACTACGCCGAGCTCGGCCGCCACGGCCAGGGCCGGGTCGTCCCGAGCGCCGAGCCGCGCACGCAGCTCAACCTCGTGGTCCGCGAGCCCTACGGCGTCGCCGCCTGCATCGTGCCGTGGAACTACCCGTTCCTGCTCCTGGCCTGGAAGGTGGCGCCGGCGCTCGCGGCGGGCAACGCCGTGGTGATCAAGCCGAGCGAGCTGACCAGCCTCGCCACGCTGGCCTGGGTCCGGCTCGCGTTCGCCGGCCTCCCCGACGGCCTGGTCAACGTGGTCACGGGCTACGGCGACCCCGTCGGCGAGGCGCTCGTCGCGCACCCGGGCACGCAGGTCGTCGCCTTCACGGGCTCGGTCGCGACGGGCCAGCGGATCGCGTCCGTGGCCGCGCCGCTGATGAAGCACCTGCACCTCGAGCTCGGCGGCAAGGACGCCTTCGTGGTCGCCCCCGACGCCGACCTCGAGACCGCCGCCGACGCGCTGGCCTACGCCGGCTACCTGAACGCGGGCCAGGTCTGCACCTCGTCCGAGCGCGTCTACGTCCCGCGCGCGCAGTCCGGCGCGTTCGCGGAACTGCTCGCCGCGCGGGCGCAGGCGCTGCGGATCGGCCACGGGACGCAGGCGGACGTCGACATGGGCCCGATGATCGGCGATCGCTACCGCGAGAAGGTGCGGAGCCAGATCGCCGAGGCGACGGGCCGCGGGGCGCGCCTCGTGACGGGCGGCGACGTGCCCGACACGGGCCTGCCGGGCTGGTTCCTCGCCCCCACCGTGCTGGCCGACGCCGACCACTCGATGCAGGTGATGCGGGAGGAGACCTTCGGGCCGGTGATCCCGATCATGGGCTACGACACGGTCGACGAGGCGATCGACCTCGTCAACGACAGCCCCTACGGCCTCGGCGCCACCATCCGCTCGGGGGACACCCTGCTCGTGAAGCGCTTCGCCGACGAGGTGCAGGCGGGCACGATCTGGGTCAACGACCCCCTCACCGACAACATGGCGGGGCCGTTCGGCGGGATGAAGCTGACCGGCGGCGGCCGTGAGCTCGGCCAGGACGGCCTCGACGCGTTCCTGCAGTCCAAGCACGTCCACTGGGACCTCTCCCAGGAGCGCAAGGACTGGTGGTACCCGTACTAGCCGGGGGCTAGCGGCCGCGCTGCCACTCGACCAGCGCGCGGCGCATCGCGTTGCGCACGATCATGATGCCCTCGTCGACGCCCATCCCGGGCTTCGCGAGCACCTGGTCGGCCGACACGGCCATCGCCAGCTGCGCGCTCAGCTGGGCGCTCAGGTCGGTCTCCGCGCAGGAGCCGCCGATGAAGACCCCGAGCCCGCCGGCGCGGCAGGCCGCGGCGGCCTTGAGCGCCTCGGTCAGGCAGCCGAGGTCGGGCATCTTGATCTGGATCTGGTCGACGGCGCCGGCCGCGACGAACGCGGCGACGTCCTCGTCGCCGTTGCAGAACTCGTCGGCGACCAGCTGCACGCGCGTGCCCTGCTCGGCCAGGCGCGCGCGCAGGGCGGCGAGGAGCTCGATGGTGGTGGCCGTGTCGTCGCCGAGGCACGGCGACTCGATCGCCACGGGCAGGCCCCCGGCGAGCGCCTCGACCTCGTCCAGGTAGGCGGCCATCCGCCCCACGTCGCCGTCCATCACGAGCCCGAGCATCCCGTACACGTCGAGGTGCAGGCGCGGGCGGTAGCCCTCCCCGCCGACCTGCTCGATCCGCGCGACGAGCCAGCGCACGTAGTCGAGGAAGGCGCCGCCGTCCGCGCCGAAGGCCGCGGTCGAGTTGAAGAGGCCGTGCGGGAGCACGTCGACGCGGCGCAGGATCATGCGGTCGGCGTTGAGCCGGCGGTCGTCGCCCGACTGGGCGTAGACCGGGGCGAGCACGGGGTCCGCGAGCCCCGTCTCGTCGGCGAGCACGCGCAGCGGCGTGACGCCGCGCTCGGCGGCCTCGGCCGCGAGCAGGGCCTGCGAGAGGCCGTAGCGCAGCGCGGTGTGCAGCTGCCGCCCGTCGGGCAGGCGGTGCGCGTCGATCAGGTCCGACCCGGCCCGGAAGCCGACCTCGCCGGCGTCGACGAGGAGCGCGGCCGCCGCCTCGACCTCGCCCGCCAGCGCCGCGGCGTCGACGGGAAGGTCGCGGCCGCCGACGCCCGCGTACTGCACGGACATCGCGTCGCCCCAGCCGACCGCGCCCGCGGCGGTCTCGATCCGCAGGAGCAGCGCCTGCGCCGGCCGGCGCACCGCGGTCAGGCCCGGCGTGACCGGCTCGCCGCCGTAGACGAGCCCGTCCTTCGGGGCACCCGCGCGGATCGCGAGCAGGTCGTCGTTGTAGTACGCGCCCTCGCCCTGGGCGGCGTCGACGCGCGCGACCCGGAGGCCCACGACCTAGCCCTCCACGGCGAGGTCGACCATGCGGTCCATCTCGTCGAGGCCCTTCGCCCAGGTGGCGGGGTCCGCGAGGTCGATGCCGAAGGCGCCGAGCTGCTCGCCCGGCGAGGCGGCGCCGCCCGTCCGGAGGAAGTCGAGGTACGGCCCCACGAAGGCGTCGCCGTCCTCGCGGTAGAGCGCGTACAGGGTCAGGCTCGCGAGGTGCGCGAAGGCGTACGCGTAGGTGTAGAAGCGCGTGTTGATGAAGTGCGGGATGTACGACCAGCCGCGCCGGTAGCCCTCGGGCAGCTCGACGGAGTCGCCGTAGTAGCGCGCGTTGCGGTCGATCCAGAACGCGCTCAGGCGATCCGCGGTCAGCGCCTGCCCGCCCTGGCGGGCGCCGTAGGCGTCCTGCTCGTAGCGGACCATCATCGTCTGGCGGAAGACCGTCGCGAAGCCCGACTCGAGCTCCTGGCGCACGAGCGCGGTGCGGGTGGCCGCGTCGGGCTCCTCCTTGAGCATGCGGTCGAAGACGAGCAGCTCGGCGAAGGTGCTCGGCACCTCGCAGAGCGCGAGCGGCGCGTGCATCGAGAGCGCCGACTGCGCCTGGCTCGCCAGGGCGAAGTGCATGCCGTGCCCGAGCTCGTGCGCCACGGTCATCAGGTCGCGCAGGGTGTCGGTGTGGTTGAGCAGGATGAAGGGCTGCGCGTCCTGCGCGACGGAGCTGCAGAAGGCGCCGCCGCGCTTGCCGGGGCGCGGCTCGGCGTCGACGCGGCGGTCCTCGAAGACCGCGCGCGAGACGGTCAGGATCTCGTCGGAGAAGCGCCCGAACGAGTCCTCGACGATGGCGACGGCCTCCGCGTACGGCATCTCCCGGCCGGCGCCCAGCGGCGCGTACTGGTCGGCGAGGTGGAGCGTCTCGAGGCCCATCAGGCCGGCCTTGTGCCGGAACCAGCGCTGCGCCATTCCGTAGCGGTCCTCGATCGCCTCCATCATCGCGTCGACCCAGGCGGGCTCGAGCTCGTTCGAGAGGTGGCGCGGGTCGAGCGGCGTCGCGTAGCCGCGCAGGCGGTCCTGCACGAGCCGGTCGGCGACGATGCTGTCGTAGCAGGAGCTGAGCACGTCGACGTGGGGCTCGAGCGCCGCGTAGAGGGCCTCGAGCGCGCTGATCCGGACCTCGCGCACCGGCGTGTGCAGGTACGAGAGCAGCTCGTCGACGGTGCGCTCGGCCTCCCCCGTGCCGTCGTCGAACGGGGCGCGGATGTTGGCCACCGTCTGGGCGAACAGGTTCTGCCAGGCGGACAGGAGCGGATCGCGCTCGGCCAGCATGCGCTCCTGGTCGTCCGGGAGGACGTGCGGCCGGAAGCGGCGCGAGGAGCGCAGGTGGTGGCGGTCGGCCGCCACCTCGGGGGCCGCCATCAGCGGCTCGGCGACGGCGTCGTCGAGCTCGATCCACTCGAGGTCGAAGAAGCGCAGGGCGTTCTGGGCGCGCACCATCCCCTGGTCGACCACGGTCTCCAGGTCGCGCGCCTCGTCGTCGTTGACGTCGACCGAGCGGCGCAGCGACACATAGGAGCCGACGCGGTGGAGCGCGTTCGAGATCGACGCGAGCTCCGCGAGGGCCTCGGCGAGCCCGGCCGCGTCGAGCGCCCCCACCCGGCCGCGGTGGCGCGCGTCGAAGGCGTCGGAGCGCGCGATGGCGTCGTCGAGGAGCGCGCGCGCCGCGTCGGCGTCCGCGCAGATCGGGGCGAGGTCCCAGCGGACGCCCGCGGCGTTCGGTCCGGTCGGCGTGATCTGAGCCATGCCCGAAGTGTCACCCATCCGTGCCGTCGAGGCGACGTCGCGCGAGCAGCAGGGCCAGGGAGGACGACGCGGCGCGGATCTCCGTGCCGATCAGGCCGATCGCCTCGTCGAGGCCGAGCCGCACCGGCTCGGTCGGCTCGTGCTGGCGGGCGTCGGGGTCCGGGCGGCAGTCGCGGGCGAGGAACATGAAGCCCCGCTCGTCCATCCGCCCCGGGCTCGTCCGGAACTCCCCGAGCGGCTCGAGCCGGTCGGAGGCGAGGAGCGCCTCCTCGGCCAGTTCGCGGCGGGCCGTCTCGAGCGGGTCCTCGCCCTCGTCGATCGCCCCGGCCGGCAGCTCCAGCGTGGTGTCGCCGACCGCGTAGCGGTACTGGCGGACCAGCACCACGTCGCCGTTCGGCAGGAGCGGCACCACCTTCGCGAACCCCGGCGATCGCACGAGCGGGAAGCAGTAGCGCCGCCCCTCGGGCGTCTCGATGTCGTGCTCCTCTATCCGCACGACGTCGTCGTGCAGGACGCGCACCGCGTGGGTCGTCCAGATCGGGTCGTCGTCGACGGGCGCCACCCGGCCACTCTACCGGCGCCGGCGAGCGTCTACGCTCCGGCCATGCGCGCGACGCCGGCGATGCTCGTGCTGACGCTCCTGACCGCGATCGTGATCGGCGGCTCCTGGTGGCTCGGCCGCGACCGGGTCGAGACGGCGCGCGCGGACGGCGAGGCCGACCAGCCCGCGCAGGCGCTGGCGCCGACGCGCGACGTCGCCCTACTCGAGCTGCCCGACCCCCTGCCCCCGACCACGGTCGACGTCCCGATCCTCCTCTACGAGCGGGTCTCCGTCGTCACCGGCTCGGAGGATCCCGCGCTGATCGCCAAGACCGTCGAGGCCCAGGAGTTCCAGCTGCAGCTGGAGTGGCTCAAGGGCGAGGGCTACGAGGCGGTGTCCCTGCTCGAGGTCTACAGGGCCCTGATGGAGGGCGGCGCGCTGCCCGACAAGCCCGTCGTCCTGGCCTTCATGGGCGGCTACCGCGGAACGGCCTCCGTCGCGGCCCCGCGGATGGCGGACGCCGAGATGATCGGCGTCGTCTGCTCCGTGACCGGCAAGCTGCCGCGTCGACGCGCGGCCTCCCCAGACCGCCTGACGTGGGGCATGCTGCGCGAGCTCGAGGCGCGCGGCTGGGACATCGCCTCCGAGACCACCGCGGAGGAGCCGCTGACGGGGAGGGGCGCGGCCGAGGCGCCGGAGCGCCTGCGCGTCTCACAGGAGAAGCTCCAGCGGATCCTCGGCCACCCGGTGCAGTGGCTCTGCTACCCGAAGGGGGAGGCCGACGCGACGGCCGCGGAGGCGGCCCGCGCCGCCGGCTACGTGCTCGGCATCGCCGCAGGCGCGGGCACGACGCAGAGCGCAACGGCGCCCCTGCAGCTGAACGCCATCGCCGTCGACAGCAAGACGGGCGTGCGCGATCTGACCGAGCTGCTCGACGGCTGATCAGCCGAGCGTGCCCGCCAGCAGGTCGGAGGTCGCGACGCCGATCCGGTTGGCGCCCGCGGCGAGAAGCACCGCGGCCTCCTCGGGAGCGCGCACGGCGCGCACCGCCTTGAGCGCGATGCCGGCGCCGAGCTCCTCCCGCATCAGCTCGACGTCGAGGGCGTCAGGCGGCTCGGGCGCGAGCCCCGTGGAGGTCACGAGCGTGTCGGCGCCGCCCGCGGCGACCGCCCGGGCCAGGAGGCGCAGCGTGCGGTCGTCGAACGCGGCGGTGTCGACGACGGCCCGCACGATCGCCTCCGGGCGGGCCTCGCGCGCGACGCGGGCGCACAGGCGCAGCTCGTCGCGCACGTGGTTGGGGTCGCCGGAGGCGAAGCGGGACAGGTCGACCACCACCTCGACCTCCTGGGCGCCGTCCTCGAGCGCCTGGCGGCAGGCGCGCGCCTTCACCTGCGGACGGTCCGCGCCGAGCGGATGCGAGATCAGGGCGACGAGCTTGACGTCCGACCCCCGCAGGGCCTCGGCGGCCCCGGGGACGTGCGTCGGCGGCACGCAGACCGCCGCCACGTGGAGCTCCCGGGCCTGCGCGCAGAGGGCGGCGCAGTCCGCGTCCGTGGCGCGCGGCCGCAGCAGCATCAGCTCGACGCTCTTGGCGATGTCATGCGGTCGCGGGGCCACCCCCGGAGCGTATCGGCAGCGTGTCCCGGCTCGCTGCCGGTTCACCCGCCTTCGTCTAGACTGGCCGGTTCAGAGATGAGCGACTTCCGGGATCAGCAGCGCTACGACGCGCACCAGGAGGCGCTGCGCAACTCGCGCCGCGCCAAGCAGCGCGCGGCGGCCCGCGCGACGCAGCGGCGACGGCGCGTGATCCTCGTCGGGCTGCTGCTGCTCCCCGTGGCGGTCGCGGCCTTCGCGTTCACGTGGAGCCGGGACGCGCCCGCGCCTGCTCCGGTGGAGACGGAGCCCGCCGCGCCGCTCACCTCGCAGGCCGTCGCGGCCACGGGCGGGCGCGTGCCCATGCCCGACCACATCCGCGGGGTGCACGTGACGAGCTACGGCGTCGCCACCCCCAGCCTGTGGCAGCCGATCATCTCGCTGGCCGACCCCAAGGTCGGGATGAACGCCATCCAGATCGACATCAAGGACGAGCGCGGCGAGGTGGCCTTCACCACGCCGATCCCGACCGCCCGCGACTCCGGCGCGCACATGAACGTGTACGACCCGGTCAAGACCCTGCGCGAGGCGCACCAGCGCGGCCTCTACGTGATCGGGCGGATCGTGACCTTCCAGGACGGCTACGCGCCGCGCGCGTTCCCGAAGCTCGCGATCAAGCGCAAGAACGGCGAGCTGTGGGAGAACGACCTCGGGATCACCTGGCTCGACCCGTCGAACGAGGAGTCGTGGGAGTACCCGCTCCAGCTGGCCGCCTACGCGGCCGAGCTCGGCTTCGACGAGATCATGTTCGACTACGTCCGCTACCCGACGGACGGCCAGCTCGACGTGATCCGCTTCCAGGACCCCGGCCGCAACAAGGACGAGGCGATCACCGCCTTCCTGAAGCGCGCCAGCCGCGAGCTCAAGCCCCGCGGCGTGCGCGTCTCGGCAGCCTTCTTCGGCCTCGCGGCCTCCGAGGACCTCGGCATCGGCCAGAAGCCGGGCAAGCTGCGCAACACCCTCGACGCCTTCTACCCGATGATCTACCCCTCCCACTTCGGTCCCGGGCAGTTCAACATCGACGACCCGGACGGCACCCCCGGCCCCACGATCGCCGCCGCGATGGCCGACTGGCGCCGGCGCACGAACGGCGGGACCGCGGAGCTGCGCCCCTGGCTCCAGGACTTCACGATGGGCCAGCGCGAGTACGGGCTCAAGGAGGTCAAGGAGCAGATCGCCGCGGCCGACGCCACCGGCGGCGGCGGCTGGCTGCTCTGGA
>JBEGMS010000240.1:0-3261 GCA_041182985.1 Actinomycetota bacterium | reverse complement strand
GGGCACGACCTCGGCGCCGAGCATGCGCATCCGGACGACGTTGGGGCGCTGCCGGCGCATGTCCTCCTCGCCCATGTAGACCACGGCCTGGAGGCCGAAGCGCGCGCACGCGGTGGCGGTGGCGACGCCGTGCTGGCCGGCGCCCGTCTCGGCAACGATCCGGCGCTTGCCGAGCCGGCGGGCGATCAGGGCCTGGCCGAGCGCGTTGTTGACCTTGTGCGCGCCCGTGTGGGCGAGGTCCTCGCGCTTCAGCCACAGCCGCGCGCCGCCGCTGTCCTCGGTCAGCCGCTCGGCGAGGTAGAGCGGGGTGGGGCGGCCGACGAAGTCGCGGGCGAAGAGCGCGCGCTCGGCGTGGAACTCCGGGTCCGCGAACGCCTCCTCCATGGCGGCCTCGAGCTCGTCGAGCGCGGCCATCACGGTCTCGGGCACGAAGCGCCCGCCGAAGTCCCCGAAGCGCCCCCGCTCGTCCGGCGGGTAGGCGTCGGCGGCGGTGCCCTCCTCGCGCGTCTCGATGTCGCTCATGCCGCTACCCCTTCGCGCGCGGCCCGGATGAAGGCCGTCACCTTGGAATGGTCCTTGACCCCGGGCTCGCGCTCAACCCCGCGCGCCACGTCGACCGCCCAGGGCCTCGCCGCCTGCACCGCCGCGGCGACGTTGCCTGGGGTCAGGGCGCCCGCCAGGACGATGCGGCGCCCAGCCGCGCCGAGCGCGGCGGCCTCGCGCCAGTGCGCCTCGAGATCCTCGTCGCTCGGCTCGTCGCCGAAGGCGCGGTCCAGCAGGAGCGGATCGCCCGCGCCCGGCGCATCGGCGGGCAGGCGGCAGGCGGTGATGGCGCGCTCGCCGAGCAGCTCCCGGGTCTCGTCCGCATGCGGGCCGTAGACCTGGACGCGGTCGAGTTCGGCCTCCTCGAGGACGCGTGCGGCGCCGCCGACGGTCTCGTCGACGAGCACGCCGACCGCCTCGACCCCGCGGGGGACGAGGCGCCGCAGGCCGCGTGCCGTCTGCACGTCGACGGCGCGGGGCGACCACGGCACGATGATGAAGCCGACCATGTCGGCGCCGGCCGCGACGGCCTGCTCGACGTCCTCGGGGCGCGTCATGCCGCAGACCTTGACCCGGGTCATCGGCGGGTCAGCTCCTCGAGCAGCGCGGGGTCGCGCATCAGCGCCGTCCCGACGAGCGCCGCAGAAGCCCCGGCCGCACCGGCGGCGTCGAGGTCGGCGCGCGAGGCGACGCCGGACTCGGCCACCGCCACGTAGCCCGCGGGCACGGCGCCGAGCAGGCGGCGCTGGTCGGTCGGGTCCACGCTGAGGGTGGCCAGATCGCGCGCGTTGACCCCGATCAGGGGGCAGCCGAGGCCGAGGGCGCGGCGCAGCTCCGCCTCGTTGTGGACCTCGCAGAGCACGTCCATCTGGTGGTCCTCGGCGGCCTGGATCAGGTCCTGCGCGAGGTCGTCCTCGACGAGCGCGAGCAGGACGAGGATCGCGTCGGCGCCGTGGGCGCGCGCCTCCACGACCTGGTACGGGTCGACGAAGAAGTCCTTGGCGAGCAGCGGCAGGTCGGTCACGGCCCGCACGCGCGCGAGGTCGAGCAGCGATCCGGCGAAGTCGCGGGCGCTGGTCAGGACCGAGATCGCGGCCGCGCCGCCAGCCTCGTAGCGGCGGGCCACCTCCGCCGCATCCGCGCCGGGCGCGATCGGGCCCTCGCTCGGCGAGGCCCGCTTGATCTCCGCGATCACCCTCACGCGGCCCGGCTCGTGCAGCGCCCCGGCGAACGGGCGGGTCTCCCGCCGCCGCGCCACCTCCTGCTGCGTCCACGCGCCGATCTCCTGCAGGTAGCCCATCAGTCCGCCTCCTCTGCGGCCGCGCGGGCCGCCTCGCCGACGCGCTCGAGCGTCTCGCCCGCGCGTCCCGTGTCGATCGCCTCGCGGGCCTGCTCCAGGCCCTCGCCGATGCCCGCCGCGCGGCCGCAGACGGCGAGCGCCGCGGCCGCGTTGAGCTCGATCGCATCCCGCACCGGCCCGGCCTCGCCCGTGAAGACGCGGCGGATGATCGCCGCGTTCTCCTCCGCCGTGCCGCCCGCGAGGTCCGCGGGCCGGGCGCGCGGCACGCCGAGGTCGGCCGGGTCGAGCACGACCTCCTCGACGCCGTCCTGCGTCACGTCCGCGATCAGGGCGGGGCCGCACGGCGAGATCTCGTCGAAGCCGCCCTCGCCGTGCACGATCAGGGCGCGCGTGATGCCGAGCAGCCGCATCACCTCGCCCATCATCGGCACGAGCTCGGGCCGGCTGACGCCGATGATCTGGAACGGCGTCTGGACGGGGTTCGCGAGGGGGCCGAGCAGGTTCATGATCGTCGGCACGCCGAGCTCGCGGCGGACCGGCCCCGCGTGGCGCATCGCCGGATGGTGCGACGGCGCGAACAGGAAGCCGAAGCCGAGCTCGTCGATCATCCGCGCGACCGCCGCATGCGGCAGCTCGACGGGGATGCCGAGCGCCTCGAGCACGTCGGCGCTCCCGGACTTCGAGGAGATCGCGCGGTTGCCGTGCTTGGCGACGCCGGCGCCGGCCGCCGCGGCCACGAGCGCGGCCGCGGTGGAGATGTTGACGGAGCCCGTGTGGTCGCCGCCCGTTCCGGCCGTGTCGACGAGGTCCGTGCGGGTCGGCTGGACCACGACGGCGTGCGCGCGCATCGTGCGGGCGCAGCCGGCGATCTCGGCGGGCGTCTCGCCCTTCGCGCGCAGGGCGACGAGCAGGCCCGCCGTCTGGGCCGGCGTCGCCTCGCCGCGCATGATCACGTCGAGGGCCGCGGCGGCCTCGGCCTCGCTCAGGTCCTCGCCGGCGAGCAGCGCCACGAGGGCGTCGTGCAGGGGCTGGGAGCTCACGCGGGGCCTCCGAGGGCGAGGAAGGCGGTCATGATCGCAGGGCCGTCCGGGGTGAGGACGCTCTCCGGGTGGAACTGCACGCCGTGGGTGGGTGCCGAGCGGTGGCGCAGGGCCATCACCGTGCCGTCGTCGGCGCGGGCCGTCACGACCAGGTCGTCGGGGATCGGCTCGTGCGCGGCCAGCGAGTGGTAGCGGCCGGCGCTGAAGCGCGGCTCCAGCCCGTCGAGGAGCGGGTCGGGCGCGATCCGCTCGACGTCGCCGGCCTTGCCGTGCACGAGCTCGGGCGCGGCGCCCACGACGCCTCCGTGCAGCTGCACGAGCAGCTGGTGCCCGAGGCACACGCCGAGGATCGGGATCTGCCCGTGGAAGCGGCGGATC
>JBEGMS010000239.1:0-12126 GCA_041182985.1 Actinomycetota bacterium | reverse complement strand
CCCCCGAGCTGCTCGGCGGCCTCGTCGCCGCCCACCGGTCCTCCGGTGCGCAGGCGACCCTCGCCACCTTCCGGCTCGACGAGCCGGGCGGCTACGGCCGCGTGATCCGCGCGGGCGGCTCCGTGCGCATCGTCGAGGCGCGCGACGCCACGGACGACGAGCTCGCCGTGCGCGAGGTCAACGCGGGCCTCTACGTCTTCGCCGCCGACGCCCTGCGCCCCGCCCTGGCCGGCCTCGGCACCGACAACGCCCAGGGCGAGCTCTACCTGCCGGACGCGATCCCCCTGATCGCGCAGGCGGGCGGCCTCGTCGACGCCGCCGAGATCGCCGACCCGGCGCTCCTCCTCGGCGTCAACACGCGCGTCGAGCTCGCCGGGGCAGCGGCGCTGCTGCGCGCGCGCCTGCTCGAGGCGCACATGCTGGCCGGCGCCGGCATCGTCGACCCCGACTCGACCTACATCGACGCCGACGTCGTGCTCGAGCCCGACTGCGTCGTCCACCCCGTCACGATCCTGCGCGGCGCCACGCGCCTCGCCGCCGGCGCCGAGGCCGGCCCGCACAGCGTGCTCGACGGCGCGATCCTCGAGGCCGGCGCCAAGGCCGGGCCGTTCGCGCACCTGCGCCCCGGCACCCACCTGCGCGAGGGCGCGCGCGTCGGCGCGTTCACCGAGACGAAGAACGCCGACATCGGCGCGCGCACCAAGATCCCCCACCTCTCCTACGTCGGCGAGGCCGAGGTCGGGGAGGACACCAACATCGGCGCGGGCAACATCACGGCCAACTACGACGGCGTCGACAAGCACCGCACCGTCATCGGCAGCCGCGTCCGCACCGGCTCGGACTGCGTCTTCGTGGCCCCCGTCAGCGTGGGCGACGACGCGACGACCGGTGCGGGGTCCATCATCACGGATGACGTCCCGCCGGGGGCGCTCGGCATCGCCCGGGCCCGGCAGGTCGTGAAGGAGAACTACGCGCAGAGGAGGCGCGATGACTGACTCGAAGCTGTTCGACGTCCCGGCCGAGCTCGGCGCGCCCGCCTCCTGGCAGGAGCGCACGCCGTCGAAGCGCCTGATGATCTTCTCCGGGCGCTCGAACCCGGACCTCGCGCAGCGCATCGCCGACCGCCTCGACGTCGGCCTCGGCCAGGCCACGCTGAAGACGTTCGCCAACGGCGAGATCTACGCCCGCTTCGAGGAGTCGGTGCGCGGCGCCGACGTCTTCCTCGTGCAGTCCTGCGTCAACCCGGTCAACCGCAACCTGATGGAGCTGATGATCATGGCCGACGCGGCCATGCTCGGCTCGGCCAAGCGCGTCACCGCCGTCATCCCCTGGTACCCGTACGCCCGCCAGGACAAGAAGAGCGCGCCGCGCGAGCCGATCACCGCGCGCCTCGTCGCGACGCTCCTGCGCGCGTCGGGCATCGACCGCGTCCTCACCATGGACCTCCACGCGGGCCAGGTGCAGGGCTTCTTCGACGGGCCTGTCGACCACATGACCGCGCTGCCGATGTTCGCGCGGCACTTCCGCGACATGGGGCTCTCGGGCGAGGGCACCGTCGTCGTCTCGGGCGACGCCGGCCGCGCCAAGCTGGCCACCCGCTTCGCCGAGATGCTCGACGCCGACGTCGCGATCATCGCCAAGCTGCGCCCCGAGCACGGCAAGGCGCGCGTCGCCGCGATCATCGGCGACGTCGCCGGCAAGAAGGCGATCATCTCCGACGACATCATCGACACCGCCGGCACCCTCTGCGCGGGCGCCGAGGCGGTCAAGAACGCGGGCGCCACCGAGGTCTACGCCTGCGCGACCCACGCGATCATGTCCGATCCGGCGCTCGACCGGATCCGGGAGTCCGTCCTGCACGAGGTCGTCGTCTGCGACACCGTCCCGATCGACCCGCGGGCGCCCGACAGCCGCGTGCGCGTGCTGCCCGTCGACGGGATCCTCGCGCAGACGATCGACGAGGTCTTCCGCGAGGGCTCCGTCTCGAACCTGTTCGGCGGCGAGAACCAGCTCTTCTAGGAACCGCCCCGCTGACGCCTCGCGCGCGCGACTCGGCTACAGTGCCGCGCGCACCGAGACCGGAGCGCGAGCGATGTCCGACACGACGATCCAGATCACGAAGCGCGAGGCCGCCTCCACGCGCGCCAATCAGCGCCTGCGCAAGCAGGACGTGATCCCCGGCGTGCTCTACGGTCAGGGCCGCGATCCGCTGCCGATCCAGGTCGAGCGCGTCAAGCTGCGCGCCGCCTTCACCGGCGAGTCGGGCCGCAACGCGATCCTCTCGCTCGTCATCGACGGCGAGTCCCAGCCGGTCAACGCGATCCTCAAGGCGATGGAGATCGACCGCGTGCGCGACCGCGTCACGCACGTCGACCTGATGGCCATCTCGATGACCGAGAAGATCACCGCCCCGGTGCCCGTGCACCTGGTCGGCGAGGCCGAGGGCGTCAAGCTCGACGGCGGCATGATCGAGCACTCGCTGCACGAGGTCCTGGTCGCCGCACTGCCGGGCTCCGTCCCGACCGAGATCGTCGTCGACATCTCGCCGCTCAAGATCGGCCAGTCGCTGCACGTCTCCGATCTCGTCGCCACCGGCGACTACGAGTTCGCCGGCGACCTCGCCGCCACCGTCTGCTCGTGCGTCGTCACGCGCGCCGCGCTCGCCGTCTCCGGCGGCGAGGAGGGCGAGGAGGGTGCCGAGGGCGAGGCCGGAGCCGCCGAGGGCGGCGAGGCCCCGACCGCCGAGGCCGGCGACGCCGAGTCCGACGGGGACGAGGGCGGCGCGGACGACGCCGGCGAGTAGCCCGTGGGCTACGTCGACGACCTGGTCGTCGGGCTCGGCAATCCCGGTGCGCGTTACGCGCGCACGCGCCACAACATCGGCTGGATGGCCGCGGAGCGGCTCGTCGCCGACCAGGCCGCGTCCTGGCGCAGCCGCTTCAGCGGCCGCTACGCGGAGCTGCGTCTCGACGGCGCGGCGGTCGGCGTCCTCGCGCCCGAGACCTTCATGAACGACTCCGGCCGCAGCGTCGGCGCCTGCGTGCGCGAGCTGAAGGTGCCCGTCGAGCGGATCGTCGTGGTCTACGACGACATCGAGCTCCCGCCCGGCGTCGTGCGGGCGCGCGCGGGCGGCGGCCTCAAGGGCCACAACGGGCTGCGCTCGATGGCGGACGCCCTCGGCTCGCCCGACTTCCTGCGCGTGCGCTGCGGCGTCGGCCGTCCCGGCCGGGGCGACCCCCGCGACGTCGCCGCGTACGTCCTCAGCGCCTTCGCGGCCGACGAGGACCCCGACGCCCTCGCCGCCGAGGCGGCGGCCTGCGCGACCGCGATCTGCGGCGAGGGGATCGACGCCGCGCTCGCGCGCTGGCCCTGATCCCGTCGTGGCGGGCACGGGCCCGCGCGGGTAGGATTCCGGCCGTACGCACCGCGACGTTCCACGGGAGGGACGGATGGCCGTCATCGAGGATCGGACCTTCAAGCGCCAGGACGGCAAGGACAAGGTGACGGGGCTCGGCCGCTACACGGCCGACCTCGAGCTGACCGGGCTCGTGCACTGCAAGTTCCGCTACGCGGGCATCGCGCACGGCCGCATCCGCTCGATCGACACGGCGAGGGCCGAGGCCCTGCCCGGCGTCTTCTGCGTCGTCACCCACGCGGACGTCCCCGACGTCGCGCACGGCGGCTACATCCAGGACCGCCGCCTGTTCGCGAAGGACTACACGCGCTTCGAGGGCGAGATCATCGCCGCCGTCGCCGCCTCCACGCCCGAGATCGCGCAGGCCGCCTGCGACCTGATCGAGGTCGACCTCGAGCCCCTGCCCGTCGTCAACGACATCGAGGAGTCGCTGGCCGAGGGCGCGCCGCTCGTGCACACGGACTGGGAGTCCTACGGCGACGCGTACGACATCGTGCGCAACGGCAACGAGGCCTGCCACAGCTCGATCGTCCACGGCGACGTCGAGGCGGGCTTCGCGCAGGCCGACGAGGTCGTGCGCGAGCGCTACGTCGCCGACATGCAGCACGCCGCGCCGATCGAGCCGCGCGCCGTGATCGCCGAGTGGCATGGCGACCAGGTCACGATCTGGTCCTCCACGCAGGTGCCGTTCAACGCCCGAAGCGGCGTCGCCCACTGCCTCGGCATGCCCGAGAACGCGGTGCGCGTGATCGTGCCGCACCTCGGCGGCGGCTTCGGCGGCAAGTGCGAGTTCCACTTCGAGGCCCACGTCGCCGCCGTCGCCCGCAAGGCGAAGCGCCCGGCGAAGCTGGTCTTCTCGCGCCGCGAGGAGTTCATCGCCCCCGACCACCGCCGCGAGGGCATGGTCGTGGAGCTCGAGACGGGCGTGAGGAAGGACGGCACGATCACCGCGCGCCGCGCGCGCATCGTGATCGACAACGGCGCCTACACCGCCGACGCGGGCTTCTTCCCGGAGCTCGCGGGCATGCACGCGATCGGGCCGTACCGGATCCCCGCGGTCGACGTGCAGGCGCACCTCGCCTACACCAACCACCAGCCGTCCGGCTCGGTGCGCGCCCCCACCGCCCCGCAGGCGAACTGGGCGCTCGAGTGCCACATGGACGAGCTCGCCCGGGTGGTCGGCATGGACCCGCTCGCCTTCCGCCTCCACAACGTCGTGCGCGACGGCGACCAGACGGCGACGGGCCAGGTGCTCGACCCCCACGGCGCCCCGCAGTGCCTCGAGACCGCGGCCGAGCTGATCGGCTACGGGAGGGAGCTGCCCGCCGACGAGGCGATCGGCATCGCGATCGGCTGGTGGCCGTCGTTCGGCTCCTCGTCGGGCGCGTACGTCAAGTTCAACGGCGACGGCTCGGCCACGATCGTGACCGGCGCGCAGGAGTGCGGATCGGGCGCCGTGATGGGCCTGCCGCGGCTCGCCGCGCAGGAGCTCGGGATGCGCCCCGAGGACTTCTCGATCGTCTACCAGGACACCGAGGCCGGCCCGTGGGACATGGGCTCCTCCGGCTCGCAGACGACGCTCAACAACGGCCGCGCCGTCGTCGAGGCCTCGCGCGTGCTGCGCGACCGCCTGCTCGACATGGCCGCCGAGAAGCTCGAGGCGGCCAAGGGCGACATCGAGCTCGCCGACGGCGCCGCCCACGTCAAGGGCTCGCCGGCGAAGAGCGTCACGATCGCGGAGCTCGCGGCCGAGGCCGCGGGCGGCGACCAGCTGATCGCCACGGGCTCGGGCACGCCGCCGTCGGCCCCCGAGGTCTCCGGCTCGGCCTGCGTCGGCCGCATGGGCATGGACTCGTGGGTCGCCCCCACGTTCTTCTGCCACGCCGTCCACGTCAAGGTCGACAGGGAGACGGGCGTCGTGCGCGTCCTGCGCGTCGCCGCGGCGCACGACTCCGGCACGATCGTCAACCCGATCGGGGCCGAGGGCCAGGTCGAGGGCGGCGTCGTGATGGGCATCGGCCAGGCGCTGCTCGAGGGCTCGCAGATCGGCGAGGACGGCACGATCCTCAACCCGGGCCTGCTCGAGTACAAGCTCCAGACGATGGCGGACGCCCCGCCGATCGACATCGCCTTCGTCGGCCCCGCGGCCGTCGACGGCGGCCCGCACGGCGTCAAGGGCATCGCCGAGCCGCCGAGCGTGCCGACCCTGGCCGCGATCGGCAACGGCATCCGCATGGTCACGGGCGCGCGCGTCCGCCAGCTGCCGATGACCCCCAACCGGGTCTGGGAGGCGATCAACGCGTGAGGCATCTCGTGCGCGGGCTCGCGGCGCGGCTGCCGATCGGCGGCCCGCGCCGCCCGCCCGCGCGCGGCCTCGCGGCGTTCGCGGACGCGCCCTGCGCGCGGACGCCTACTCCTCGGTGATGCGCCGGATGCGGCGGCGGTTGCGCTTCGCGCGCTCCCGCTTGCGGCGGGCGAGGTCCTTGCGGTACTCGTTCTCGCGCGGGGCGGCGTTGATCACGAGCCGCCCGGTCACGTCGCCGTAGAGGTTGCGGAAGACCAGCGCCGCGATCGGCCACAGGAAGAGCATCGTCAGCACGATGCGCAGGTGGTCGCCGACGGGGCCGGTGATCACGAAGGCGACGGTGGTGAAGCCGATCCAGAGGCCGACGGCGACGAACACGACGCCGAGCACGCAGGCGTAGGCGCGCCGGAACCAGCGGCCGCTGGCCGCGACGCCGGCCGCCACGGCGCGCAGCCCGTCGGCGTCGCCGGAGACGGCGATGATCGGCGGGAGCAGGACCAGGGGCAGGATCGGGGCGAGGGCGAGCGCGGACAGGTTCCAGACGACGAGGCTGGCCGGGATCGCGGTGACCACGCAGGCCACGATGACCGAGCTCGCACGCCCGCGGATGCCGCCCGCGACGAGCGCGGTGGCGGCGGCCGTCAGGGCGACGAGGCCGAACGACAGGAGCGCCCCGCGGATCAACAGCTGCAGCTGCGGGTCGAGCCCGCTCCCGTCGAGCGTGAACTCGGCGAGCGCCCACGGCAGGCCGCAGATCGCGGTCAGGAGCAGGTAGCCGCCGAAGTTGACGCCGAAGCGGCGGAAGGCCGCCTCGAAGTAGGCGCCGACGGGGTGCAGGGGCCGGCCGGTCGGGCCGAGCGGCCCCTGCCCCTCGTCGTCGGGGGCGGCGTCCGCCGCGGCGAGCCCCGCCTCGGGGTCGAGGTCGTCCTCGGGCCCCTCGGGCCCGCGTCCGCGGCGGAGGATGCCCATGCTCAGGCGACCGCCTGCAGGGACTCGATCTGGAACGCGAGCGCGTCCCCGGTCTCGTCGACGTCGCAGACGATGCGCGCCCCGTCCGCGATGTCGCCCTCGAGCAGCCGCAGGGCGAGCGGGTTCTCGAGCAGGCGCTGGATCGCCCGGCGCAGCGGGCGGGCGCCGTACGTCGGGTCGTAGCCCTCGCGGCCGATCAGGTCCTTGGCGGCGTCGGTGACCGCGAGCGTCACGCGGCGCTCCTCGACGCGGCGGGCGAGCCGCGCGATCTGCAGGTCGACGATCTCGCGGATCTCCTCGGCGGTCAGCCGCGTGAAGATGACGGTGTCGTCGATCCGGTTGAGGAACTCCGGCCGGAACTGCTGGCGCAGCGCCCCGTCCACGCGGGTTCGGATCTCGTCCATCGAGAGATCCCCCGTGATGTACTCGGCGCCGGCGTTCGAGGTCATGATCAGCACCGCGTTCGTGAAGTCCACGGTGCGTCCCTGCCCGTCGGTCAGGCGGCCGTCGTCGAGCACCTGGAGCAGGATGTTGAAGACGTCGCCGTGGGCCTTCTCGACCTCGTCGAGCAGGATCACCGAGTAGGGCCGGCGGCGGACCGCCTCAGTCAGCTGGCCGCCCTCCTCGTAGCCGACGTAGCCCGGGGGCGCGCCCACGAGCCGCGAGACGGCGTGGCGCTCCATGTACTCGGACATGTCGATGCGCACCATCGAGCGCTCGTCGTCGAAGAGCAGCTCGGCGAGGGTCTTCGCGAGCTCCGTCTTGCCGACGCCCGTCGGCCCGAGGAACAGGAACGAGCCGATCGGGCGGTTGGGGTCGCCGAGGCCCGCGCGCGAGCGGCGGATCGCGTCGGCGACGGCGCTGATCGCCTCGTCCTGGCCGACGAGGCGCTCGTGCAGGCGCTCCTCGAGCTGGACGAGCTTCTGCATCTCGCCCTCCATGAGGCGGCTGACGGGGATGCCCGTCCACGCGCCGACGACCTCGGCGACGTCCTCCTCGTCGACCTCCTCCTTGAGGACCGAGCCCTGGGCCTGGACCTCGGCGAGCGCCTCCGTCTCGGCGGCCAGCTCGGCCTCGTAGGCGGGCAGGTCGCCGTAGGTGAGCTTGGCGGCACGCTGCAGGTCGGCCTCGCGCTCGGCGCGCTCGGCCTCGGCCTTGACGTCCTCGATCATGCCCTTCAGGCGGCGGATCGCGTCGATGTGGCGCTTCTCGACCTCCCAGCGCTCGCGCATCCGCCCGGCCGACTCCTGGAGCTCCTCGAGCTCGTTGGCGAGGGCCTCGCGGCGCTCGGCGGAGGCGGCGTCGGTCTCCTTGGCCAGGGCGGCGTCCTCGATCTCGAGGCGCACGATCCGGCGCTCGACCTCGTCGAGCTCGGTCGGACGGGAGTCGATCTCGATGCGCAGCCGGCTGGCGGCCTCGTCGATCAGGTCGATCGCCTTGTCGGGGAGGAAGCGGTCCGCGATGTAGCGGTCCGACAGCATCGCGGCGGCGACGATCGCGGAGTCCTGGATGCGCACGCCGTGGTGCACCTCGTAGCGCTCCTTGAGGCCGCGCAGGATGCCGATCGCGTCCTCCACGCTCGGCTCGCCGACCAGCACGGGCTGGAAGCGGCGGGCGAGCGCGGCGTCCTTCTCGACGTGCTTGCGGTACTCGTCGAGCGTGGTGGCGCCGATCGCGCGCAGCTCGCCGCGGGCCAGCATCGGCTTGAGCAGGTTGGCGGCGTCGACGGCGCCCTCGGCGGCGCCGGCCCCGACGACGGTGTGCAGCTCGTCGATGACCAGCACGCTCTGGCCCTCGGCTGCGGTCACCTCGCCGAGCACGGCCTTCAGGCGCTCCTCGAACTCGCCCCGGAACTTCGCGCCGGCGAGCAGGGCGCCCATGTCGAGCGCCCAGATGCGGCGCCCGCGCAGGCTCTCGGGCACGTCGCCCTGCACGATGCGCTGGGCGAGGCCCTCGGCGATGGCGGTCTTGCCGACGCCGGGTTCGCCGATCAGGACGGGGTTGTTCTTCGTGCGGCGCGACAGCACCTGCACGACGCGGCGGATCTCGTCGTCGCGGCCGATCACGGGGTCGACCTTGCCGGCCTCGGCGGCCGCGGTCAGGTCGCGCGCGTACTTCTCGAGCGCGCCGTAGAGGTCCTCGGCGTTGGGGTCGGTGACGCGCTGGCCGCCGCGCACGGCCTTGAGGGCCTCGAGCAGGGCGTCCTTGGTCACGCTCTGGCGGCGCAGGAGGTCCTTGGCCTGTCCCGACTGCTCGGCGAGGGCGATCAGGAGGTGCTCGGAGGCGACGAACTCGTCACCCATGCCCTGGGCCTCGGCCTGGGCGCGGTCGAGCGCCTCGCGCAGGGCGAGCGCGGCCTGCGGGGCCGTCGCGGCGCCCTGCATGGCGGGCAGCCTGGCGAGCGCGTCATCCGTCTCGCGGCGCAGGGCCTGGGTGTCGGCGCCCGCGCCCTTGAGCAGCATCTCGGCCACGGCGCCCTGCTCGTGGAGCAGGCCGGCGAGCAGGTGCAGCGGGGTCAGCTCGGGGTTGCCGGCGACGCGGGCGCGCTCCGCCGCGGTGGCGAGCGCCTCCTGCGCCTTGACGGTCATCTTGGTGGGATCCATGGCGGTTCTCTTCTGGTCTTTCGGAGGGGGATGAGGTTGGGGATCAGGCGGTGGGCCGACGGCGGCGGATCACGATCTCCGCGCCGGGCGGTGCGTACGGCACGATCTCGTGCTTGTACGACCGGTGGACGCTCTCGAGCTCGGCCTGCATCGCGCGGGCGGCCTCGTCGAGGGCGGCGGACAGGTCCTGGACCTGCTGCTCGAGCTGGCGGATCTCGTCCTCGAGTCGCAGCACGTGCTCGACGCCCTGCAGCGACAGCCCGAGGCCGGAGGCGAGCTCCGTGATGCGGCGCAGCCGCTGCAGCTCGAGGTCGGAGTACAGCCGCGTGCCGCCGGCGGTCCGGCGCGGGCGCACGAGCCCGCGCGACTCGTACATGCGCAGGGTCTGCGGGTGCATGCCCACGAGCTCGGCGGCGACGCCGATCATGTACTTGGGGGTGTTCTCGTTCACGCGAACAGCTCCGCGCGCGGGTCGGCCCCGCCGTCGAGGGCCGCGTAGCGCTCGAGCGCCTCGGCCTGCTGGGTGGACAGCTCGGACGGCACGACGACCTTGAGGCGCACGAGCAGGGAGCCCGCCTCGCCGCCCTCGACGGGCGCGCCGTGCCCGCGCACGCGCAGCATCTTGCCGTCGGACGAGCCGGGCGGCACCTTCACGCGGACGCGCTCGCCGAGCGGGGTCGGCACGTCGATCTCGGCGCCGAGCGCCGCCTCGGGGAACGTCACGGGCACGTCGACGACGATGTCGGAGCCGCGCCGGGCGAAGCGCTCGGAGGGCAGCACCTGCACGACGACCCAGAGGTCGCCGGGCGGGCCGCCGCCCTCGCCGTCGAGGCCCTTGCCGCGCACGCGGATGCGGGCGCCGTCGGCGATGCCGGCGGGGATCCGCACCGTGTACTTCTTGGTCCGGCGCTGCACGCCCGTGCCGCGGCAGGTCGCGCACGGCGTCTCGACGACGGTGCCGCGGCCCGCGCAGCGCAGGCACGGCTCGGAGATCGCGAAGAAGCCCTGGTTGACCTGGCGCTGGCCCGCGCCGCCGCAGTCGGGGCACGTCACGCGCTGCGTGCCCGGCGCGGCGCCGGTCCCCGCGCAGTCGCGGCAGGCGACGTCCTTGTCGACGGGCACGGTCACGCGCGCGCCGCGGAGGGAGTCGTCGAACGAAAGGGTCACGCGGGTCTCCAGGTCGACCCCGCGGCGCTGGCGCTGGCGCCCGCGGCGGCGGGCGAAGAGGTCGCCGAAGAGGTCGGAGATGTCGAAGCCGCGGTCCTGGGCGAAGTCGCGGAAGGCCGACGGGTCGAAGCCGCCCTGCCCCATGCCGCCGGACGCGCCGAACTGGTCGTAGGCGGCCCGCTTGTCCGGGTCGGAGAGGGTGTCGTAGGCGGCGGAGATCTCCTTGAAGCGCTCCTCGGCCTTGGGGTCGTCCGGGTTGGCGTCGGGATGGTGCTTGCGGGCGAGGTCGCGGTAGGCCTTCTTGATGTCCTCCGCCGAGGCGTCGCGGGCGACGCCCAGCACCTCGTAGAGGTCACGCATCGCGCACCCCCCGGACGAAGGCGGCCGGGTCGGCCGGCGACACCACGACGGGCACGGTGCCGACGCGGATCAGCGCCGAGCGGCGCAGGTCCGTGGCGATGGTGCGCGCCCAGCCGCCGGTCGACATGTGCGCGCGGCCGCGCTGGCCGTAGATGCCGCCCGTGCCGAGCCTGAGGCCGAGGGTCGCGCCCTCGTCGTGCGGGCGCACGGCGCCCACCAGCCGGGTCTGGCCGCGGCGGCGCTCGACGACGAGCGCGTCGGGCTCGATGCGGTAGGCGACGGGCTGGCCGCCGCGCAGCCACAGCGCGAGCAGGGCGATCAGGAGGCCGGTCGCGATCATGGCGCCGGCCGTCAGGACGTCGCCGCCGGACAGGCCGACGCCGACGCCGAGCCACGCGAGCGCCACGACGGCCCAGAGGATCACGGTCGCGGCCTTCTCGCCGCCGCCGAGCGGCGCCGCCGCGAAGCTGCGGGCGTCCTCGCTCAGGAGCCACCTCCGCTGACCACCACGCGGGCGGGCCGCAGCACGCGGTCGCCCAGGAGGAAGCCCTTCTGGATGACCTCGATCACGGTGCCCTCCGGCTGGTCGGACGGCTGGGACAGGAGCGCCTCGTGGCGGTGCGGGTCGAAGGCCTCGCCGGCCGGGTCGAGCTCGGCCACGCCCTCGCGCTCGAGCAGCGTCCACAGCGCCCGGTGCACGAGCGCGACGCCGTCGGCGATCGCCTCCTTGTCGGAGGTCTCGAACGCGGCGAGCGCCCGCTCGAGGTCGTCGAACACGGGCAGGAGGTCGTGCAGGAGCCGCTCGGCGGCCCGCCCGCGCAGCTCCTCGTGCTCGCGCGCGACGCGCTTCTTGTAGTTGTCGAACTCCGCGGCGACCCGGCGCAGCGTGTCGAGGTGCTCGTCGCGCTCGCGCTCGGCACGCGCGAGGGGGTCGGCCTCCTCCGCGCCCGCATCGGCCGCGGAGGCGGCGGCCTCCCCGCCGTCCTCGGCGGGGAGGGCCTCCTCCGTGGGGTCCGTGGTGCTCACGAGCGGGCCGTCGCGTCGGGATCGACGACCTCGGCGTCCTCGATGATCTCCTCGTCGGACTCGTCGTCCAGGGCCGCCTCGGAGCCGGCGCCGGCGCTGGCGCCGGCCGCCTGCTGGGCGTCTTTGTAGACGTGCTCGGCGAGGGAGTAGGAGGCCTGCTGGAGGGCGTCGGCCTTGCGGCGGATCGCCTCCGCGTCGGACCCCTCGAGGGCCGTGCGCAGGTCGGCGGCGGCGGACTCGATCGACGCCTTCATCTTGTCGGTGTCGTTGGACTCGAGCGC
>JBEGMS010000238.1:0-4098 GCA_041182985.1 Actinomycetota bacterium | reverse complement strand
CGGGGAGGTCGTGCTGGGGACCGAGAGCCGCTACGTCGACCTGCGCGCGGCCCTGCCCACGCTCGTCACCACGTGCCTCCCCGACCCGGGGCTGGTGGAGCGGGTCGGCGCCGCCCTGCCCGGGGCGCGGCGCCTGCCGATCGCGACCAGCGCCGCGGTGGGCGGCGGGTCGGGCTGCGACGTGGAGGCGATGGAGGGGTTCGCGGTGCTGCGCGCCTGCCTGCGCGCGGGCGTGCCCGCGGTCGAGCTGCGCGCGATCTCGAACATGGCGGACGAGCCGGACCGCGCCAAGTGGGACTTCGCCGGGGGCCTCGCGGCGCTCGCCGACGCGGGGCGCCGGGCGCTCGACGCGCTCTAGGAGGCGGCGGAGGAGGACGCCTTCTTGGCGTCGCCGCCGCCGGAGTCCTTCTTCTTCTCGGACTTGGCGGCCCCGCCCTCGGACTTGCCGTCCTTGGCCTTCTTGCCCTTGCCGTAGTCCGTGCTGTAGAAGCCCGAGCCCTTGTAGTGGATCGAGGGCGCGAACAGCACCCGCTCCACCTTCTTGCCGCAGGTCCCGCAGCGCTTCAGCGGCGGGTCCGTCATCTTCTGGAAGGCCTCCGTGATGTGGCCCTCGGCGCAGCGGTACTCGTAGGTCGGCACGGCGCGGAGTATAGCGCGGCTCCGCGGCGGTCTTGGCACTCTCGGACGCCAAGTGCCAAGCGGGTCCGGCGGGCTACCATCCGGGGGCCGTGCGGATCGCGATCGTCACCGACTACTACTACCCCCACCTGGGCGGCATCACCGAGCACGTCCACGGCCAGGCCACCGAGCTGACCCGCCGCGGGCACGACGTGACGGTGGTCACGGGGCGCGTCCTGCGGCCCCCGCCGGTCGTCGACGGCGAGGTCCACCCGGAGGCGGACGTCCCCTTCGAGATCGTCCGCGTCGGCGCCGCGCTGCCCGCCTACGGCAACGCCTCGCAGACCTACCACGTGGTCGACCCGCTCCTGCGCCGCAAGCTGCGCCGGATCTTCGAGGAGCGCCGCGTCGACGTCGTCCACGTGCACTCGCCCTACAGCCCGATCCTGCCGATGCTCGGCGTCCTCGCCGCCCCGAAGGGCGCGGTCCGCGTCGGCACCTTCCACTCCGTCTTCCCGCGCAGCCTCGGGCTCGACCTGACCGCGCCGCTCGTGCGGCGCGTGATCGACCGGCTCGACGGGCGCATCGTGGTCAGCGAGGCCTGCATCGGCTCGCTGGCGCCGTACTTCCCGCACGCCTACACGGTGATCCCGAACGGCATCGACGACCGCCACTTCTCGCCCGACGCCGACCCGCTGCCCGAGCTGCGCGACGGCCGCCTCAACATCCTCTTCCTCGGCCGCTTCGACCCGCGCAACGGGCTCGACACGATGATCCGCGCCTTCGCCGAGGTGCGCCGGCGCACCGGCCCCGACCAGGTCCGCCTCGTGGTCGTCGGCGACGGCCCGCTGCGCGGGCGCTACGAGCGGATGGTGCCGGAGGAGATCGCCGGCGACGTGCACTGGGCCGGGCGCGTCAACTGGAACCGCCCGCGCTACTACGCGAGCGCCGACGTCCACTGCACGCCGTGCCAGCGCGCGAGCTTCGGGATGGTCCTGCTCGAGGCGATGAGCTGCGGCCGGCCCGTCGTGGCGAGCCGCATCTCCGGCTTCCAGCTCCTGATGGAGCACGGCCGCCAGGGCCTCCTGATCTCGCCGGCCGAGAGCGTCGAGCGCTTCGCCGAGGGCCTGATGTACCTGATCGAGCGCCCGGAGGAGCGCGAGCGGATGGGCCGCGAGGGGCGCCGCACCGCGGTCACCGAGTACGCCTGGTCGCGGATCGCCGAGCGCCTCGAGGAGCACTACCTGGGCCTGCTCGAGCGGGGGCCCGCGCGGTGACCAAGCGCCAGACGATCCTCCGCGCCGTCGTGATCGGCTTGACCGTGGCGATCCTGACCATCGCGATCGACGGCGTGCTGGTGCGCATCGACCTGCACTGGCTGGCCTGGGTCGTCGACGTCGCGGCGATCCTCCTGCTCGTGCTCGGGGCGTGGGGGATGTTCGGGGCCAGCTCGCCGCTCTTCGGCGGGGTCGTCGACGGCTCGCGGATCCGCCGGCCCGTCGCCGCCCTCACCTTCGACGACGGCCCCTCGCCCGACACCACGCCGCGGATCCTCGACGCCCTGCGCCGCGAGGGCGTCCGCGCCACCTTCTTCGTGCTCGGCAAGCACGCGGAGCGCCACCCCGAGCTGATCGAGCGGATCGTGCGCGAGGGCCACGAGCTCGGCAACCACGGCTACGACCACCGCATCCTCGCCTTCGCCGGGCCGGCCGAGGTGCACCAGCAGCTGCACCGCACCGAGCGCATCCTCAAGTCGGCCGGCGCGCCGCCGCCGCGCGTCTTCCGGGCGCCGCACGGCTTCCGCAGCCCGTTCGTCACGCGCACCGCGCGCCGCCTCGGCTACGTCACGTGCGCCTGGTCGGCGGGCGTCTTCGACACCGCCAAGCCGGGCGCGCCCGTGATCGTGGAGCGCTCCCTCAAGGCGCTCGCGCCGGGCGCCGTCCTGCTCCTGCACGACGCCGACGGCTGGGGCGACGACAGCCGCGCGCAGACCGCGGACGCCCTGCCCGCGATCATCGACGCGGCCCGCCACCGCGGCCTCGAGCTCGTCACGATGAGCGAGATCGCCGCCCTCGACCCGCCCAAGCCGCTCTCGTGGCGGCGGCTGGCGATCGTGGCCGCCGGCATCGCGGCGATCGCGGCCCTCGCCCTCGCCCGCGTCGACCGCGGCGAGGTCGACGCCGTGATCGACACCTTCCGCAGCCTCTCGATCCCGCTCGTCCTCGCCTCGCTGGCGGTCAACTTCATCAGCGTCGCCTTCAAGGCGGTGATCTGGAAGGCCTCGCTCGACTCGGTGCCGGGCGTGCGCGCCCCCTACCGCGCGGTGGTGCCCGCCGTCTTCATCGGCTTCCTGCTCAACACGGTCCTGATCGCGCGGCTCGGCGAGATCGGGCGCGTCGTGGTGCTGCGCCGGCGCCTCGCCAAGGAGGGCCAGGACGTGCCGCTGCCGACCATGACGGCGACCGTGGTGATGGAGCAGCTGGTGCTCGGCATCACCCTCGCGGTGCTGCTGGTGGCGATGGTGCTCACGGTCGACGGTGTGCCCGACTGGGCGGGGCGCGGCACCCTGATCCTGCTCGGCGTGCTCCTCGCCGGGGCGGTGGGGATCGGCGTCGTCGAGCTCGTCAGCCGCTGGCGTCTGCGCCGCGGCGACATCGGCGAGGACTACGCGCGCACGTGGTGGCGCACGACCCTGCGCACCGCGGAGATCCACCTGCACGCCGTCAGCCAGGGCGCCCAGCTCCTGCGCCGCCCGCAGCTCGCGGTCTCCTCGTTCGTCGCGGGGATCCTGTCCTGGGTCGCGCAGATCGTCGGCATCATGCTGGCCCTGATGGCGTTCGACATCGACGCCGACCTGATCGCCGCGGCCTGCGTCGTCTTCCTCGTCTCCAACCTGGTCGGCTTCGTGCCGCTCGTGCCGGGCAACCTCGGGGTCTTCCAGCTGGCCGTGGCCACCGCGCTGTCGCAGGCCTTCGACGTCAACTTCGGCGCCGCCGTCACCTTCGCGATCGGCCTGCAGGTGATCGAGATCGCGCTCGGCGCGGGCCTCGGCTTCGTGTTCCTGTCCCTCGAGGGCCTCTCCTTCGGCGACGTGCGCCGCACGATCAGCCGCGCCGAGGAGGAGGAGGAGGCCGCGCGCCGCCGCCCGCCGCCGGTCGTCGCGGCCGAGCGGGGCGGGGCGCTCAACGCGTGAGGCGGGCCGCCCTCGCCGCCCTCTGCGCGCTCGCGCTCGCGGGCTGCGGGTTCCTCGAGCCGCGCGAGCGGGTCCTGCCCGCGGGCTTCGCCGAGCCGCGCTTCATCCTCGTCTCCGACGAGGCGCAGGGGCCGATCCTCGTCGGCGGCGACTACGGCCTCCGCACGTCGCTCGACGGCGGCCGCACCTGGACCACCCCGCCCGGCGGCGAGGAGCCCGCGCTGGCCGCGGGGCCCTACGCCGACCGGATCATGGTCTCGCGGGGCGCGACCGGGCAGCCCTACGCC
>JBEGMS010000237.1:0-9047 GCA_041182985.1 Actinomycetota bacterium | reverse complement strand
GCCGAGTGCCGCCGCCTGGTCGCCGCCGGCGTCGAGATGATCGACCCCGAGCCCCGCCAGGGGCTGTTCGGGATGCAGGTCGCGTTCATCCATCCGGAGGCCGCCGGCGGCGTCCTCCTCGAGTTGGTCCAACCCGGAGAGGTGTGACGATGGCAGCAGATTCGGTGCGCGTGGAGATCGGCTTCGTCGGAGGCGGGTCGACGTCCGCCCAGCTCGGGGACGCGGCCCTCAAGGCGCTGCGCAAGGCCGTGGACAAGGGCGACCCGGGGCTGGTCGAGCTCGAGTCCGAGGGCGGCACGCTGCTGGTGCGCGCCGACCAGGTCAGCTTCCTGCGGATCGCCAAGGGCGAGGCCCGCGTCGGCTTCTAGCCCGCTGATCGGCGCCGTCGCCGCGCTCGACGAGGCGGCGCTCGTCGCCGCGGCGCGGCTGCGCCGCCCCGATCTCGACCGGGCGGTGGCCGCCTACTCCCGGCTCGGCAACAGCGGCGTCGGCTGGGTCGCGCTCGGCGCGGGGCTCGCCCTCGTGCGGCGCGAGCCGCGCATCGCCGTGGCCACGGCGGTCGCGGTGTGGGGGACGCTCGCCGTCAACTACGCCGTCAAGACGCAGGTCCAGCGCCCGCGCCCGGAGCTCCCGGACGCGCCGCAGGCGATCGAGCCGCCGGCCACGTCGTCCTTCCCGTCGTCGCACGCCGCGATGTCGGCGGCCGCGGCCATCGCGAGCGCGTCCACCTCGGGGTCCACCACCCCTCGGACGTCGTCGCGGGGTACCTGCTCGGCGGGGTCGCGGGTCGGGTCAGCCGTCGCCTCCTGCCGGCGCGCCGGCGCGCCCGCTGAGCGACCCCGGATATCGTCCGGAGCCGTGGCCAGCCTCGAGATCGGCATCATCGGCCTGCCCAACTCGGGCAAGACCACCATCTTCAACGCGCTGACCGGCGCGGGCGCGACGGTGCAGCCGTTCGCGGCCACCGAGGTGTCGGTCAACACGGGCATCGCGCCGGTCCCCGACGAGCGCCTCGCGGCCCTCGCCGCGGTCGAGGGCTCGCAGAAGCTCGTGCCGCCCTCGATCCAGCTCGTCGACGTGGCCGGGCTGCAGCGCGGCGCGGGCCGCGACGGCGGTCTCTCGGGCGAGTTCCTGCAGGCGCTGCGCGCCGCGGACGCCCTGATCCACGTCGTGCGCAGCTTCCACGATGACACCGTCTTCCACGTCGACGGACGCGTCGACCCGGCCGCGGACGCCGAGGGCGTCGACCTCGAGCTCCTGTTCGCCGACGGCATCCTCGTGGCCAAGCGCCTGGAGCGGCTCGAGCGGGCCGTCAAGGTGGGGCAGAAGGAGGCCAAGGCCGAGGCCGACCTGCTCGGCGAGCTCGCCGCCCACCTCGACGGCGGCGCGACGGCCCGCACCTTCCCGCGGCGGGGCGATCTGCCCGCCGAGGTCGTGCTCGAGCTGCTCACCCTCAAGCCGATGCTGTACGTGGCCAACACCTCCGAGTCGGGCGACGATGACCTCGTCGCCGCGCTCCGGGCCTACGCCGGCGAGGCCGAGGTGGTCGCGGTCGCCGGCCGCTTCGAGGCCGAGCTCGCCGAGATCGAGGATCCCGAGGAGCGCGCGCTCTTCCTCGCCGAGATCGGGCAGGAGGAGGCGAGCGCGCCCCGCGTGGCCGCGGCCGCCTTCCGGATGCTCGACCTGATCACCTTCTTCACGGCCGGCCCCAAGGACGTCACCGCCTGGACCGTGCGCCGCGGCTCGAACGCCGTCGAGGCCTCCGGCAAGATCCACACCGACATCGCCCGCGGCTTCATCCGCGCCGAGGTGATCGGCGCCGACGAGCTCGTCGCCGCGGGCTCGCGCGCGGAGGCGACCAAGCTGGGCCAGCTGCGCGTGGAGGGCAAGGACTACGTCGTGCAGGACGGCGACGTCCTCAACGTGCGCTTCAACGTCTAGGCGCTACGCTCCACCGCATGGATGCCGAATCCGCCATGCGCGAGCTGTGCGCGGGCTGGGAGCGCATGGACGCCGCCGCGATCGCCGCGCTGTTCGCCCCCGACGGCCGCTACGAGGGCCCGCTGTTCGGCGAGTTCCCCGTCGGACCGGCGGCGGTCGAGGCGGCGTGCGCCGAGGCGTTCGCCGAGCTCACGGAGGTGCAGGTGCCGGTGACGACGCTCGCGGCCAGCGGCGACGTCGCGCTCGCCGAGGGGCGCTTCCAGTGCACCGACCTCGCGGGCGCGCGCACCGACTTCCCGCTCGTGATGGCCGTCGAGCTGCGCGACGGGAGGATCGTCCGCTTCACCGAGTACTTCGACACCGCCAAGGTGGTCTGACCCGTGGCGGGTGCGGGGGCCGAGCAGACCGAGGTGCTGGTGGTCGGCGGCGGCCAGGCCGGCATCGCCGCCAGCGAGCACCTCAGCGCCCGCGGGATCCCGCACCTCGTGCTCGAGCGCGGCCGCGTCGCCGAGCGCTGGCGCTCGCAGCGCTGGGACTCGCTGGTCACGAACGGCCCGGTCTGGCACGACCGCTTCCCGGGCCTCGAGTTCGCCGACGTCGACCCGGACGGGTTCGCCGGCAAGGAGCAGGTCGCCGACTACCTCGCGGCGTACGCCGGGCGGTTCGGCTCGCCGCTGCGCACCGGCGTCGAGGTCACCGCCGTGACGCGCCACGCGGACCGCCGCGGGTTCCGCGCGGAGACGACGGCCGGCCCGATCGACGCCGGCTTCGTGATCGCCGCGACGGGGCCGTTCCAGGTGCCCGTGGTGCCGCCGCTCGTGCCCGACGACGTCCCCGTCCTGCAGCTGCACTCCAGCGCCTACCGCAACGCGGCGGAGCTGCCGGAGGGCGGGGTGCTGGTCGTCGGCAGCGGCTCGTCCGGCGTCCAGATCGCCAACGACCTGCGCGGTGCCGGCCGCGAGGTGCATCTGTCGGTCGGCCGGCACGACCGCCCGCCGCGCCGCTACCGCGGCCGCGACTTCGTCTGGTGGCTCGGCGTGCTCGGCCTGTGGGACCTCGAGACGCCGCCGCAGGGGGCGCAGCACGTCACGATCGCCGTCAGCGGCGTCGACGGCGGCCGGACCATCGACTTCCGCGATCTGGCGGCGTCCGGCATCGTCCTCGTCGGCCGCACGCAGGACTGCACTGATGGCGTGGTCCGCTTCGGCGACGACCTCGCGGCGACGATCGAGCAGGGCGACGCCAAGCACCACGCGCTGCTCGACCTGGCCGACGCGTACGTGGAGCGCAACGGCCTCGACCTGCCGCTGGACCCGGCCGAGCGCGAGCTCGGCCCCCTGCCCGCCTGCGCCCTCGAGCCCGTGCGGGAGCTCGACCTCGCGGCGGCGGGCGTGCGCACGATCATCTGGGCGACCGGGTACCGGACGGACTTCAGCTGGCTCCGGGTCGACGCCTTCGACGACGCGGGCAAGCCCGACCACCGGCGGGGCGTGTCGGCCGAGCCCGGGGTCTACTTCCTCGGGCTGCCGTGGCTGTCGCGCCGCGGGTCGAGCTTCATCTGGGGCGTGTGGCACGACGCGGCGCACATCGCCGCGCACATCGACACGCAGCGCTCGTACCTGGCCTACTCGGCGTGAGGCTCGGGGCCTAGCCCAGAGACAGCGTGCTCGGGCCCTGCCGCTCGCGCGTGCGCTCGTACTCGGCGATCTTGTCCTCGCGCAGCAGTGTGAGGGCGATGTCGTCCCAGCCGTTGAGCAGGTTCTCGCGCACCTTGTCGTCGAGCGGGAACGCCACGCTGCGGCCGTCGGGCATCGTCACGGTGCGATCCTCGAGGCTGACGGTGACCTCGCAGGGCGCCGCGTCGAGGAGCGTGCGCACCTCGGCCTCGGGCAGCTCGACGGTGAGCAGGCCGATCTTCGAGCAGTTCGAGCGGAAGATGTCCGCGAAGCTCGGCGCGATGACGACCTTGTAGCCCCAGTCCTGCAGGCCCCACGGGGCGTGCTCGCGGGACGAGCCCGACCCGAAGTTCGGGCCGGCGACGAGGATCGGCGCGTCCCGGTACTCGGGGCGCTCGAGGACGAAGTCCTCCTCGTCCTGGCGCCAGTCCCAGAAGACGAACTCGCCGAAGCCGGTCCGCTCGATCCGCTTGAGGAACTGCTTGGGCATGATCTGGTCGGTGTCCACGTTCGCCCGGTCGAGCGGGGCGATCGCGCCGGTCACGGTCTCGAAGGGCTCCATCAGTCCCACTCCCTCACGTCGGTCAGGTGCCCCGTGACGGCGGCCGCGGCCGCCATCTCCGGGCTCATCAGGTGCGTGCGGCCGCCCTTGCCCTGGCGCCCCTCGAAGTTGCGGTTCGAGGTGGACGCGCAGCGTTCGCCCGGCTGCAGGATGTCGGGGTTCATGCCGAGGCACATCGAGCAGCCCGCGTTGGGCCGCCAGTCGAAGCCCGCGTCGATGAAGATCCGGTCCAGGCCCTCCCGCTCGGCCTGCGCCTTGACCTGCATCGAGCCCGGCACGACCATGGCGCGCACCGTGGAGGCCACCTTGCGGCCCTCGACGATGCGGGCGGCGGCGCGCAGGTCCTCGATCCGGCTGTTCGTGCAGGAGCCGAGGAAGACGCGGTCGATCCGCACGTCCTGGAGCGGCGTGCCCGCCTTGAGGTCCATGTACTGGAGCGCGCGCTCCTCGTCGGGCGTGGTCGGCTCCGGCACAGACGCCGTGATCGGCGCGACCTGCCCGGGGTTCGTGCCCCACGAGACCTGCGGCGCGAGGGAGCCGACGTCGACGACCTCGACGCGGTCGTACTCGGCGTCGGGGTCGGAGCGCAGGTCGCGCCACTCGGCGACGGCGGCGTCCCAGTCGGCGGGCACGCCGGGGCGGCCCTCGAGGTAGGCGAAGGTGGTGTCGTCCGGGGCGACGTAGCCGGCGCGCGCGCCGCCCTCGATCGACATGTTGCAGATCGTCATGCGGCCCTCCATCGAGAGGGACTCGATCGCGGGGCCGGCGTACTCGATCACGTAGCCGGCGCCGCCCGCGGCCGTGATCTGGCCGATCAGGCCGAGGATGTAGTCCTTGGCGACGACGCCGCGGCCCGGCTCGCCCTCGAAGCGGGCCAGCAGCTTCCTGGCCTTCTTCTGGGGCAGGGTCTGCGTGGCGAGGACGTGCTCGACCTCGGAGGTGCCGATGCCGAACGCCAGCGCCCCGAAGGCGCCGTGCGTGGCCGTGTGCGAGTCGCCGCAGACGATCGTCATGCCCGGCTGGGTGACGCCGAGCTCGGGGCCGATCACGTGCACGATGCCCTGGCGCTTGTGCCCCCACGGGTAGAAGACGAGCCCGTGCTCGGCGACGTTGTGCGTCAGGGTGTCGAGCTGCTGCTTCGAGACCGGGTCGTCGATCCCGTCGGCGAGCGGGCTCGTCGGCGTGTTGTGATCGGCGGTCGCGAGGGTGCGGTCGGGGCGGCGCACGCCGCGCCCGGCGAGGCGCAGGCCCTCGAAGGCCTGCGGGGTCGTGACCTCGTGGATCAGGTGCAGGTCGATGAAGAGCAGGTCCCCGTCGATGACGTGGGAGTCCCAGATCTTCTCGTAGGTCGTGCGGCCCATCGCTGCTCCTTCGGCGCCCTCGGAATCGGAACGCTACCACCGGCGAGGGCCTATCCTGCCGGTATGGCGGACGACGCGCAGCGCTCCCTGCTCCGCCGCTGGGAGAACCTCGAGTTCGGGGTCCAGCTGGCGGTCGCCTATCCGGTGATGCTGGTCGTCATCTCGTTCCTGCACTGGACGGCGCTGGCCCAGCCGCCCGGGCGCAGCGTCATCTACGGGCTCTTCTGGGCCCTGCCCGCGACGTTCCTGATCGCCGTCGCCTCGCAGAACGAGCGCCGCAAGCGGCGCGAGCGCGAGCAGGCGCAGGACGACGGCGACGCGTGAGCGCGGCTCCCGCCGAGCACCCGTACTCCGAGCGGCGCATGCGGCTGACGCTGTTCGCGATGTGCTTCGCGCTGTTCATGATCATGCTCGACAACACCGTCGTGAACGTCGCCCTGCCGACGATCCAGCGCGACCTCGACCCCTCGATCAGCGGGCTGCAGTGGATCATCAACGCGTACATCCTCGTGTTCGCGGCGCTGATCCTGCTCGGCGGCAAGCTCGGCGACCGCTTCGGGCGCAAGCGGATGTTCCTGGTCGGCGTGGTGCTGTTCGGGGTCTGCTCGGTCCTCTGCGCGCTGGCGCAGACCGACACGCAGCTGATCATCGCCCGCGCCCTGCAGGGCACCGGCGCCGCGCTGATGAATCCGCTGTCCCTGTCGATCCTCGTCGCGACCTTCCCGCGCGAGCGGCTCGCCGGCGCGATCGGCATGTGGGCGGGCATCAGCGGCCTCGGGCTCGCCGTCGGCCCCCTCGTCGGCGGCCTCCTCGTCGACGGCGTCGGCTGGGCCGCGGTCTTCTGGATCAACGTCCCGATCTCCGTGATCGCGTTCGCGGTCGCCCTCTACGCGGTGCGCGAGTCCCGCGACGAGACGGTGCGCAGCCTCGACGTGGTCGGCACGCTGATCGTGACGGCGGGGCTGTTCCTGCTCACCTACGGGGTGATCGGCGCCAACGACCACCCGTGGGTCTCGTGGAACGCGCTCGGCCTGATCGCGCTGGCTCTCGGCCTGTTGGCCGTCTTCTGCATCTGGGAGTCGCGCCAGGAGCAGCCGATGGTGCCGCTCGGCTTCTTCCGCAGCCGCGTCTTCTCGACGTCGATCATCGTCGCGGTCCTCGTCGGCTTCGGGCTGTTCGGGTCGATCTACGTGATCACCCTCTACATGCAGAACATCCAGGGGTACAGCGCCGTCGGGGCGGGCCTCAGGACCCTGCCCCTGACCCTGGTCGTGCTCGCGGTCTCGCCGATGGCGGGGAAGCTCAACGCCCGCTTCGGGTCGGCGCGCCTGATGGCCGCGGGCATGCTCCTCGCCGGCGTGGCGATGGCCGGCCTGACCCTGACCGACGTCGACAGCTCCTACAACCTGATGTGGCCCTTCTACGTGCTGCTCGGCGCCGGCCTCGCGCTGGCGATGCCCGCGATGAGCGCCGCCGCGATGGGGGCGATCGACCCGCGCAAGGCGGGCGTCGGCTCGGGCGTCCTGAACGCCTCGCGCCAGGTCGGCGGCGCGCTCGGCATCGCCATCCTCGGCTCGGTGGCCGCGGCGGTCACGGCCAGCCGCTGGGCGGACGAGACGGGGCGGATCGGCGGCCGCATCGCCGAGAACGCCGATCGGCTGCTGCCGCTCGTGGAGGGCGCGCAGGGCGACCTGATCCGGCGGGTCGCGGGCGAGCAGGTCTGGCTGCTCGCGGCCGAGGCCTGGCTGCGCGGCTTCCACGTGGCGCTCTGGTTCGGGGCGGGGCTGATGGCGCTCGCGATCGTCGCGATCCTGATCGGCTTCCGCGGCCTCGGGCCCCGCCCGGCCGCCCAGCGGGACGACTCGGACGCCATGCCCGTCGCGGTCGAGCCGTAGCCGGCTAGTAGAGCGCGGAGGCGAGCCGCTTGCGGTAGGTGATGACGATCGGGTCGTCCACCGGCCGCTGGGCGAAGATCCCGACCATCACGCGCCGCACGAGGTCCTTGCGCGCGTCCGTGGCGCCGGGCAGGAGGTCGATCATGGCCTGCAGAGCGCCCTCGGGGTCGCCGGCGAGCCGCTCGAGGGCGCCGCTGATCTCCGGGGCGAGCGCGGGGTCGAGCAGCACCTCGGCGCAGGCCAGGAGGCCGTCGGCGTGGGCGTGGTGCTTGACGGGGGTCAGCACCGCGATCGCGTCGGCGGCGTCGCCGCGGGCGAGCAGGATGTGCGAGAGGGCGACGGCCGCGTCGACGTTCTGGTCGTCCTCGGCGAGGAGCGCGCGCAGCGAGCCCTCGTCGCCGGCGGCGACGGCCTCCTCGGCCGCCGACGGCACGAGCGAGTCGAGGAACTGCTCGATCTGCGGCGGCGGCAGGACGCCCGTGAACTCGTTGACGAGCTGGCCGTCCCTGAAGGCCTTGACGGCGGGGATCCCCTGGATCCGGAAGGCCATCGCCAGCTGCTGGTTCTTGTCCGTGTCGACCTTGACCAGCTTGACGGCGCCTTGGCGCTTGGCCACGGCGGCCTCGAGGATCGGCGCGAGCTGCTTGCACGGGCCGCACCACTCGGCCCAGAAGTCGACGACGACGGGCAGCTGGTGGGAGGCCTGGATGACCTCGCGCTCGAAGTCCGCCTCGTTCACGTCGATCGCCATGGGCGGCATGGTACGACAGGCCCGCAGGCCGTCGGTCCGTATCCTGACCGCGTGGCCGACCCCCGTGCCCCCATCCGCCGGCTCGCGACCGCCCGCGCCATCTCCGTGACCGGGTCCCAGGTCGCGATGATCGCCCTGACCTTCCAGATCTACGAGGTGACGGGATCCGCGGTCTGGGTCTCGGCGGTGTTCCTCGCCACCTTCGCGATGCTCGGCGTGATGACGCCGATCGGCGGCTGGCTCGGCGACACCTTCGACCGCCGCCGGATCATGATCATCTCCGACCTCGGCGCCGCGGCCGTGTTCGCGGTGCTGGTGTTCGCGAACGAGCCGTGGCTCCTGATCGCCCTCGCGCTCGTGGCCACGCTCTGCGAGGCGCCGTTCCTGCCCGCCTCGCAGGCCGCCATTCCGAACCTCGCCGGCGACGAGGACCTGGCCTGGGCGAACGGCCTCGTCTCGCAGGCCTTCAGCCTCGGCATCACCGTCGGCCCCCTGGTCGGCGGGGTCCTCGTCGGGGCGGTCGGCGCCAACCTCGCCTTCGGCATCAACGCCGTCTCGTTCGTGGTCTCCGCGCTGCTCGTGTGGAGCGTGCGCGGGCGCTTCCAGGAGCGCCGCGCCCAGGACGCCGGGAGCGAGCGGAGCGTGCCGTTCACGGAGGGCGTGCGGGTCGTCCTGCGCTCGCGCCTGCTCGTGCTCGTGATCGCGGCGGAGGTCGTGGCCTACAGCGTCGTCGGCTGGGCGATGGTCGCCGACGCCCCTCTCGCGAAGCTGTTCGACGCGGGCGCGATCGGGTTCGCGGCGCTGATCTCGACCTGGGGGGCGGGCATGCTGATCGGCTCCTGGGCGGCGGGGCGCTGGATG
>JBEGMS010000236.1:0-6699 GCA_041182985.1 Actinomycetota bacterium | reverse complement strand
GTCTACGGCCTGGCCGCCGACGCCGCGAACGCGACGGCGCTGCGGCGCCTCTACGCCGTCAAGGGCCGACCCGCCGACCACCCGTCGATCGTGCACCTCGCCGACGCCGCCGACGCCCCGGCCTGGGCCGCGGCCTGGCCCGACGCGGCGCAGACGCTTGCCGATGCCTTCTGGCCCGGCCCGCTGACGCTCGTCCTGCCCGCTGGCGAGCGCGCCGCCCTCGAGGCCCTCGGGGGCACGGGCGCGATCGCCCTGCGCGTCCCGGACCACGCGCTGACGCGGGCGGCGATCCGGGCCTCCGGCACGGGTGTGGCCGCGCCCAGCGCCAACCGCTTCGGCCGCGTCAGCCCGACCACCGCCCTCCACGTGGCCGAGGACCTCGGCCGCGACGTCGACCTGATCCTCGACGGCGGGCCGTGCGCGGTGGGCGTGGAGTCGACGATCGTCGACCTCACCGGCGCGCAGCCCCGGATCCTGCGGCCGGGGGCCGTCACGGAGGCGATGGTCGCGGAGGCCCTCGCCGCCCCGCTCGGGACCGTCGGGGACGACGCCCCACGGGCGCCCGGCACCCTCGCCGCGCACTACGCACCGCACCTGCCCGTCACGGTGGTCGAGGATCCGTCGGAGGTCGCCGACCCCGCATCGACGGTCCTGATCGCCCCGTCCGGCGCGCCCGCGGCGGGCTTCCACGCCGTCATCGACGCGGGCGCCACGCGCGAGGAGTACGCGGCCTGCATCTACGCGATGCTGCGGGCCGCCGACATGTCGGGAGCCGCGCGCATCGCCGTGGTGCCGCCGCCGCCGGGCGGCATCGGCGATGCGGTCCGCGACCGCCTGCGCCGCGCCGCCCACGGGGGCGGCGCCAGTGCGGATGAGAGGACTTGAACCTCCACGACCTTTCGGCCACACGGACCTGAACCGTGCGCGTCTACCAATTCCGCCACATCCGCTGGCAGGCGCATCCTAGCGCCCCGTCGCGGGTCGGGCGACGTCAGCCGAGCTCGCCGAGCGCGGCCACCAGCCGGTCGACCTCGGCCGGCGTCGTGTAGTGCAGGAAGCCGACGCGGACGGCCCCGCCCCGCTCCTCCAGCCCGAGCGCGATGCTCGCCGAGAGGGCGTAGAAGTTGCCGTCCCAGACCGCCAGGCCCTGCCGCGCGAGGCGCTCGGCGACCTCCGCCGGCGGCGCACCGTCGACCGTGAACGAGAAGGTGGCGACGCGCTCGTCGAAGCGGTTGGGATCGGTGACCCCGTGGACCGTGAGGTGGTCCATCTCGCGGACGCCCTCCCAGAAGCGCAGCGCCAGCGCGTCCTCGTGCGCGCGGATCGCCGCGTAGGCGGAGGCGAGCCGCTCGCGCCGCCCCTCCCCACTGCCGAGGCCCGCGAGGTAGTCGACCGCCGCGGTCATGCCCGCCATCGCCTCGTGCGACTGGGTGCCCGTCTCGAAGCGATGCCCGGCGGGGGTCTCCTCGGCGGGGCGCACGCGGTCGGCGGGCCACGTCTCGGCGAGGTCGCGGCGGATCGAGGCGATCCCGAGGTGCGGGCCGAACCACTTGTACGGCGAGGTGAACAGCACGTCGATGCCCGTGCCGACCCGGTCGAGCGGCCGGTGCGGGGCGTAGTGGACGCCGTCGCCCCAGGCCAGCGCCCCGACGCTGTGGGCGAGGTGCACGATCTTGTCGATCGGCGTGACCGTGCCCAGGTGGTTCGACGCGAGGGTGAAGGCGACGACGCGCGTGCGCGGCGAGAGCAGGCCCTCGAGATGGTGCAGGTCGAGAGTGCCGTCGGTGCGGTGCAGGCGGGCCTGGTGGACGACGAGGCCGTGGTCCTCCCCCACGCGCAGCCACTGCGCCACGTTCGAGTCGTGGTCGAGCTCGGTGGTGATGATCTCGTCGCCCGGCTCGAAGGTGCGCGCGGCCGCGTGCGCGAGCAGGAACTGGAGGGTGGTGGCGTTGGGCCCGAAGGCGATCTCGTCGGGCTCGGACCCCGTGAAGTCCGCGGCCGCCCGGCGGGCCTCCGCGATCGCCGCGTCGGACTCCACGGACGTCGCGAAGGCGCCGCCGCAGTTGGCGTTCGCGTGCAGGAGCGACTGCGTCATCGCGTCCGCGACGACGACCGGGACCTGGGAGCCGCCCGGCCCGTCGAAGAAGGCGAACGGCTGGCCGTCCTGCGTGCGGGCGAGCGCGGGGAACTGCGCGCGGATGCGGTCGAGATCGAGGGCGGGGACGGCCATGCGCGAACCCTAGCGGGAGCCCGCAGGGGTCCCCGCGGGGAAGGCACTACGATCACGCGCATGTCCGAGACCCTCCCCTCCTCCCTGGCCCTCGAGCTCGCCCGCGTGACGGAGGCCGGCGCCATCGCCGCCGCCCGCTGGCTCGGCCGGGGCGACAAGAACGCGGCCGACAAGGCCGCCGTCGACGCCATGCGCGACGCGCTCGAGACATGCCCGATCAGCGGCGTCGTCGTAATCGGCGAGGGTGAGAAGGACGAGGCGCCGATGCTCTACATCGGCGAGGAGGTCGGCTCGGGCGGGCCGGCCGTCGACATCGCCGTCGACCCGCTCGAGGGAACCACGCTGACCGCGAAGGGGCAGCCGAACGCGCTGTCGACCTTCGCGATCGCGCCGCGCGGCACGATGTTCAACCCCGGGCCGGCGGTCTACATGGAGAAGCTGGCCGGCGGCCCCGAGATCGCCGACCTGCTCGACCTGGACCGCCCGATCGAGGACCTGCTCGGCGCCATCGCCGAGCGCAAGGGCTGCGCGGTGCGCGACCTCGGCGTGGTCGTCCTCGACCGCGATCGGCACATGGAGATGATCGGGCGCATGCGTGCGGCGGGCGCCCGCGTCCGCCTGATCCCCGACGGCGACGTGGCCGGCAGCCTGATGCCGATCCGCAGCGGCACCGGTATCGACCTCCTGTGGGGCGTCGGAGGCACCCCGGAGGGCGTCCTCTCGGCGGCCGCGATCCGCAGCGTCGGCGGCCGCATCATCGGCCGGCTCTGGCCGCGCTCGGACGAGGAGCGCGCGGCGATCGTCGCCGCGGGGCTCGAGGTCGAGCGCGTGCTGGACACCGATGACCTCGTGGCGAGCCAGGACGCGCTCTTCGCCGCCACCGGCGTCTCCGACGGCGACCTCGTGCACGGCGTGCGCTTCGGCGCCGCGCAGGTCGAGACCCAGACGATCGTGCTGCGCGGCCGCTGCCGCACCCAGCGCGTGATCGCGTCGACGCTCGACGTCGAGGCCCGCGTCAAGCGGATCCCCGGCTCCGGCTACTAGGCGAGCGCCCGCGCCGCGGCGTAGGCGAGCGCGCCGAGGACGAGCGGCAGCGCCACGATCAGGAGCGCCGTGCGGGTCCGGCCCGTGCGCGCCGCCTCGTCGGCCTCGACCATCCACGTCGAGAACGTCGTCATGCCGCCGAGGAGGCCCCCGCCGAGCACGAGCACGGCCGGGTCGCCGCCCCAGCCCGCGACGAGGCCGAGCAGCGCGGCGCCGACGACGTTGACGAGCCCCGTGGCGGTCGGGGCGCCGCCCGGCAGGCGCGTCTCGCCCGCCTGGGTGGCGAGGACGCGTACCACGGCGCCGAGCCCGCCGAGCGGGATCGCCAGGAGCAGCCAGCCGCTCACGCGCCCGCCCTCCCGAGCCGGCGGCCGAGGGCGGCGGCGGGCAGCCCGAGGCAGAGCGAAGCGGCGAGGTACAGGAGCGCGCCCTTCCAGGAGCCGTCGCGGGCCAGATCGACCGCCTCGAGCTGCAGCGCGCTGAAGGTGGTCAGGGCGCCGCAGAGGCCGGGACCGAGGGCCGACCAGGCGCCGCTGCGACCGAGCCGGTGCTCCCGCAGGCGCTCGTAGAGCACCCCGAGGAGGAGCGCCCCCGCGAGGTTGACGGCGAGCGTGGCCCAGAGCGCCGGCACGGCCTCGGCGACGCCGAGGCGCAGCGCCGTGCCCGCCATGCCGCCGACGAGGGTGGCGAGGAGGACGTGGCGGCCGGGACCGGCGTCCGCCGCGTCGGGCGCGCGGACGCTCACTGCGCGCGCAGGGGGCGCGTCGCGATCGGCGCCTCCGTGCCGATGCCCGCGAGGCGGGCGCGCAGGTCGGCGAGGCCGCGCTCGCGGAGCGCGTCGTCCGGGCCGTCCGCCTCGTAGACCACCTGCGGATCGAGGACGTCGAAGGCGCAGTAGGCGAACGTGCCGTGCAGCACCGGGTTCAGCAGGGCGCGCAGGTCGCCCGCGCGCCCCTCCGGCCCGTAGTAGCCGGCCTCGTCGCCCGCCGTCGTGACGATGGCCAGCGCGCGCTTGCCCTTCAGCGGCCCCTCGGTGAACGGATGGTCCGAGTAGCCAACCCCGTAGGCCAGCACCCGGTCGAACCAACCCTTGAGGAGCGCCGGCGGCCCGAACCACCACAGCGGGAACGCGGTGATCAGGAGGTCGCAGGCCTGGAGGCGCGCGATCTCGCGGGCCACGTCGGGGGCGAAGCCGCCGCCGGCCGCCGCCCGCTCCTGGGCCGCCATCACCTGCAGGGGGCCCGACGGCTCCTCGAGCACGTCGTGCCAGCCGGCGTCCGGCCGGAAGCCCTCGGCGGCGAGGTCGTCGAGCACCACGTTCCAGCCGTCGGCGGTGAGCGCCTCGGCGGCCGTGCGGGCCAGCGCCGCGGTGTAGCTCCGCGGCTCCGGGTGGGCGACGACGATCAGGGCGTCCACGGAGCGGCCCTCCGGTCGCAGTCGCGGGTCAGGTCGTAGTCGGCATCGGCCACGGGATCGAGCCGGAGCATCCGACCCAGCTCCAGTGCCGCCCGGCCGTCGGCATCCTCGTGCAGCGCGGCCAGCACGGCGCGCAGCTCGACCGCGAGCCCCGCGTCCGCACCGACCAGGACGACCGGCGGCGCCGGCGAGGGCCCGTAGGCCGCGAGCACGGGCAGCGCGTCGAGGCGGTCGTCCCGGATCCGCTCGCCGGCCAGCAGCATCGAATCGATCGGCGCCGCGTCCGCCCCTGCGGCGAGCAGGAGGTCGAGCGATGCGCGGTGGGCGCCCGTCACCTCGACCGCCGCGAAGCGGTCGAGGGGCAGGCCGCTGCCGACCGGCAGCACCCACCCCGACATCGAGTCGTGGCCGTTGATCGCGAGGCGCGCGTCGGCGAGGTCCTCCAGCGCCGCACCGGCGAGGCCGGGCCGGCCGAGGAGCAGGCTCCGGTAGCGCGCGCCGGCCTCAGGATCGAGCGCGGACACCGGCGCCGCGAGGGGCTCGACGGGCAGCCCGCGGTCGCGCAGGCGCGTGTACGGCAGCCCGCAGAGGTAGATCAGGGCCGGCTCCCCCGACGCGATGGCGTCGAGGTCGTCGAGGGAGGCCGCGCGGGTCGCGTCGATCGCCCGGCCGGTGCGCGCGGCGACCTCGGCGGTCACCGCCGCCTGGTACGGCAGCAGCGCATCGCCGAGGAACGCGTGCGAGCGCACGGCGCTAGCGGCGGCCGCGGGCGGCGTTGCGGCGGCGCAGGGACTTGCGGACGCGATGCGGCTTGGGGGCGGGACGGCGCTTCTTCACGGTGGCTCCTCGGTCGGGACGGTGGCAGGGTAGCGGCCGTCAGGCGAGCAGGCCGCGGGCCGCGAGCTCGACCCGCACGACCTCGCGCTCGGCGTCCGTCGCGGCCACGAGCGGCAGCCGCAGCCCGCCGGTCGCGAAGCCGAGCAGCTCCATCGCGGTCTTCACGGGGATCGGGTTGACGGTGACCGACAGCGCCGTGTAGAGGGACTGCAGCTCGTCGTCGAGGCGGCGCGCCTCGGCCTCGTCGCCCGCGTCCGCCGCCGCCTGGACGGCCAGCATCTGCTCGCCGGCCACGTGGCTGGCCACGCAGATGCCCCCGACGCCGCCGAGCAGCGCGAACGGCAGCACGAGATCGTCGTTGCCCGCGTAGAGGGCGAGGCGCCCGGCCTCCACGATCGCCCGCGCCTCATCGAGGTCCGTGACCGCCTGCTTGACCGCGATCACCTGGTCGATCCGGGCGAGCCGGTCCAGATCCGCTGGCGAGAGGTGCAGAACCACGCGCTGGGGGATGTTGTAGAGGACGATCGGGAGGTCGCCCGCGGCGTCCGCCATCGCCTTCACGTGCGCCTCGATGCCCGCGATCGGCGGCTTGTTGTAGTACGGCGTCACGCTCAGGAAGCCGGCCACCCCGTGGAAGCGGGCGGCCTGCGCCGTCAGGTGCGCCGAGTGCGCCGTGTCGTTCGAGCCGGTGCCCGAGATGACGGGCACGCGGTCGCCGACCGCACCGGCGACGGCCTCGGTCAGTGCGAGCTTCTCGTCGTCGGTGAGCGTCGAGGCCTCGCCGGTCGTGCCGTGCACGACGATGCCCTCGGACCCGTGCGCGATCAGGTGCTCCGCGAGGCGCACGGCCTCGTCGAGGTCGATCGAGCCATCCGCCGAAAACGGCGTGATCATCGCTGTGAGAATGCGGCCGATCGGCGCGCTCATCGGGTCCCTCCGCTCGGGTCCGCGGCAGCATAGCCGCCGCGCCGCAGCCGCGCCGGGCCTCAGTCGAGGACGAGCTCGAGCCCGACGTGGAGGCCGGGGGCGAGTCCGGCGACCCGCCGGGCCGCGAGCAGGGCTCCCGGCACGAAGGCCTCCACGCCCGTCGTGACGTTGCGGATCTCCAGCGTCTGCGCCGGGGCGCCGAAGACGACGCTCTGGTTGGCGACGACGCCGGGCAGCCGCAGGCT
>JBEGMS010000235.1:0-3156 GCA_041182985.1 Actinomycetota bacterium | reverse complement strand
CGATGACGGCGCCCGCCGTGCCGCCGCCGACGTCGATGTAGTCGAACTCCGTGGCCATGCCGCTACCCTTCCCGTGCGTCCGCCCGTAGCGTAGCCCGCGCGGCGCGGCCTGTCAGGGCCGCGTCAGGCCGCGATGCGGCGGCCGGACGGCTTGACCCGCAGGATCCGGGCCACGCGGTCGGGCAGGTACCAGTTCGCGTCGCCGGCGATCTGCATGAAGGCCGGCACGAGGATCATGCGGATCAGGGTGGCGTCGATCAGGATGCCGGCCGCGAGGCCGAGGCCGAACTGCTGGAAGGCGGACAGCGAGCCGAGCAGGAAGCCGCCGAAGGCCGCCACGAGGATGATCGCGGCCGCGGAGACGATGCGGCCCGTGCGCTGCAGACCCTGGGCCACCGCGTCGGCGTTGGAGAGCCCGCGGTCGTAGAGCTCGCGCATGCGCGTCACGAGGAAGACCTCGTAGTCCATCGACAGCCCGAACAGCATCGCGAACAGGAAGATCGGGATCCAGGCCTCGATCTGGCCGACCGGCTCGATGCCGGCCCACTGGCCCCAGCCCTCCTGGAAGACCAGCACCAGGAGCCCGTAGGCGGCGGCGACGCTGAGCACGTTGAGGATCACGGCCTTGAGGGGCAGGAGCAGCGACCGGAACGCCCGCACGAGGAGGATGTAGCTGGTCACGAGCACGAACAGGACGAGCCACGGGAAGGCCCCGTAGGCCCGGTCGATGAAGTCGATGCCCGCCGCGGGGCCGCCTCCGACGAGCACCGTCGCCTCCGCGGGGAAGGACGCCTGCGGGACGAGCTCGCCGCGGATCCGGCGCGCGAGCTCCTGGCTCGCCTCCGCGCCGTACTGGTCCCTGGAGGCCGCGGTCAGGAGCGCATAGCGCCCCGTCGGGTCGACGAGCCCGGCCTGCAGCGCGGCCGCGCGCGCAGCGGGCGTGTCGCCCTCCGCGATCAGGTCCGTGGGCGCGGCCACCGCCGTCGGCTGGTCGCCGACCTCGGGGTCCTCGCGCAGGAGCGCCGCCAGGCGCCCGATCGCGGCCGCCTGCTCGGGGGCCCAGACGCCGTCGGGCCGGCCCGTGTCGACCGTGATCTGCGACGGCGCGAGCGGACCGGCTCCGACCTCGTCCTCGAGCTTGAGCATCCCCTGGACGCTCTCCACGGTCGCCGGCAGGCCGTCGTTCGAGCCCGGCGTCAGGGAGATGCCGAAGGTGGGGATCGCAAGCGCGATCAGGATCGCCGAGCCGGTCACGAGGAAGGGCCACGGGCGGCGCATGATGGCGCCGGAGAGGTTGACCCAGAAACCGCGCTCCCCCTCCTCCTCCATGCGGCTCTCCAGCACGCGGCGGGGCACGACGCGCAGGTACCCGAGCCGGTGGCCGAGGATGCTGAGCAGCGCCGGCAGGAGCGTGACCGCGGCGAGGATCGAGATCAGCGGGATCACGAGGCCGCCGATGCCCATCGAGCGGATGAAGGGCAGCGGCAGCACGATCAGCCCGGCGAGGCCGACGGCGACCGTCAGGCCGCTGAACACCACGGCGTGGCCGGCGAAGCGCATCGTCGGCCGGAGGGCCTGGCGGACGTCGGCGCGGTCGAGCCTGACCAGGCGCGTCTCCTCCCCCGCCGCGGCGCGCTCCCGCTGCATGCGGTGCATCTCCTCGCGGAAGCGGTAGACCACGAGCAGCGAGTAGTCGATGGCGATGCCGATGCCGATCAGCGTCACGAGGTTCGTGACGTAGATCGCCATGTCGATCTGGTGGGCGGCGATCCAGACGATCCCGAGCGTGGTCGGCACCGTCGCGAGGGCGAAGACCAGCGGCAGGAAGGTCGAGATGATCGTGCCGAAGATGAAGAGCAGCACGATCGCGGCGATGGGCACCGCGATGGCCTCGCCGCGGATCAGGTCGCGATCGACCACGGGCTGGAGGTCGCGGTTGATCGCCGTCTGCCCGCTGAGGTAGGCGGTGCCCCCCTCCACCTCGCCGATCGCCGTGCGCATCTCCTCGACCCGGAGCTGCGCCGTCGCGGGCTCGAGCGTGGTCCCGATCGGCGCGTAGGCGAGCGGGCCGGCGGTCTGCACGGGGCCGATCTGCGCGTCGCCGAGCTCCGCGCCGGCGCGGGCCGCGGCCGCCTCCGTGGCCTTGACCAGGGCCGGGCCGGCGTCGGCGCCGCCCGCGTCCTCCACCACGAGCAGGAACGTCGAGTCGCCGCGCTGCCCGAACTCCGCCTCCAGCGTCTCGAGGACCGCCGTCGACTCCGTATCGGGCAGGTCGAAGCGGTTCGACAGGAGGTCCGACAGATTCCGGCTCGCAACCAGGGAGATGGCGACGAGCGCGATCCAGCCGATGACGATCGGCCAGCGCAGGCGGTCGGTGAGGTCTGCGATGCGCTCCATGGGGGAAACGGGGCGGCGGTGCGCCGACGATTGTTTCGCACGGCGCCCCGGTCAGGCGCAATCGGCGAGCGCCAGCTGGGCGGCGATCTTGCCGCTCAGCAGGACCAGCGGCAGACCGCCCCCGGGGTGGGCGCTGCCGGAGGCCAGGTAGAGCCGCTCGGCTGCCGGCGACGCGTTGCGCGGGCGCAGGAAGGCGGCCCGCGGCCCCATCGAGGCCGTGCCGTAGATCGCCCCGCCCGGGGCCCCGGTCAGACGCTCGAGGTCCGCCGGGGAGCGGCGCAGGACCACGCGGGCGCGCGCGCGGGCCTCGAGGCCGAGCGCGTCGAGCCGGTCGAGGAGGTGCTCCTGGTAGCGCTCCGCGGCGGCGTCCCAGTCGACGGGGCCGTGGCGCGGGGCGTTGACGAGAACGAACCACGACTCGTCACCGGCCGGCGCGCAGGCCGGGTCCGTGGCGGCCGGATTGCAGAGGTAGATCGTCGGGTCGTGCGGCGGCTGCGGGTCGTCGAAGACGTCCGCGAACTCGGCGCGGTAGTCGCGCGGGAAGAAGATGTTGTGGTGGGCGAGGCCCTCCGTGCGGCCCGCGATCCCCAGCATCAGGACGAAGCCCGACAGGCTGGCCGGGGCGCGCTCGATCGCCCGGGACTGCTTCGGCGCGTCGAGGAGCGAGCCGTAGAGCGTCGCCGCGTCGCAGTTGGCGATCACGCAGTCGGCCGCGTGGCGCGCGCCGTCCGCGGTCTCCACGCCGACCGCGCGGCCGCC
>JBEGMS010000234.1:0-4305 GCA_041182985.1 Actinomycetota bacterium | reverse complement strand
CGCCTTGTCGACGGCGTCGGCGACGGAGTCGAAGACGGGGATGCCCTCGACGTCCTCACCGGCCTTGCCGGGCGTGACGCCCGCCACGACCTGCGTGCCGTAGGCGCGGTTGCGGAGCGCGTGGAACGCGCCCTCGCGGCCCGTGATGCCCTGCACCACGAGGCGGGTGTCGGCGGTGGCGATGACGGCCATCAGGCCACCTCCCCCGCGAGGCGGACGGCGGTCTCGGCGGCGCCGAGCATCGTCTCCTCCACGGTGATCTCGGGGCGCGCGGCCGCGGCGAGGAGCGCACGGCCCTCGGTCGCGTTGGTGCCGTCGAGGCGCACCACGATCGGGGCCCGCACCGCGGTCTGCTCGAGCGCGCCGAGCAGGCCCTTGGCGACCTCGTCGCCGCGGGTGATGCCGCCGAAGATGTTGAACAGCACGGACCTGACCTTGTCGTCGGAGAGCACGATGCCGAGCGCGGTCGCGATCTTCTCGGCCGAGGCGCCGCCGCCCACGTCGCAGAAGTTGGCGGGGTGGCCGCCGACCTGGGCGATCACGTCGACGGTGCTCATCACGAGCCCGGCGCCGTTGCCGAGGATGCCGACGTCGCCGTCGAGCTTGACGTACGCGAGATCGGCCTCGCGGGCCGCCTGCTCCTGGGGATCGGCCGCGGCGAGGTCGCGCATCGCCTCGATGTCCGGATGGCGGTAGAGCGCGTTGTCGTCGATCGTGACCTTCGCGTCGGCGGCGAGGAAGCTGCCGTCCTCGAGCCGCACCAGCGGGTTGACCTCGACCAGCATCGCGTCGCGGTCGGCGAAGACCCCGTAGAGGGCGGCCAGGAGCGGCGCGAGCGCCTTGCGCTCCGCGACGGGCACGCCGGCCTCGCTCATCAGGCGCTGGCCGTGGAAGCCGCGGTAGCCGAGCGCCGGGTCCACGTGCAGCCGCGCGAGGCGATCGGGGTGCTCCTCCGCGACCGCCTCGACGTCCATGCCGCCCATCGTGGTCAGCATCAGGAGCGGCATCTTCGCGGCGCGGTCGAAGGTGATCGAGAAGTAGTACTCGTCGGCGATCGCCACGGCGCGCTCGACCAGGAGCCGGCGGGTGATGTGCCCCTTGATGTCGAGGCCGATGATCGCCGCGGCGGCCTCGTGGGCCGGGCCGGGCCCGTCCACGACCTTGACGCCGCCGGCCTTGCCGCGGCCGCCGGTCAGGACCTGCGACTTGACGACGACGCGGCCGCCGAGGTCCTCGGCCGCCGCCCGCGCCTCCTCGGGCGTGAAGGCGACGCGCCCCTCCGCCACGGGGATGCCGGCCAGGGCGAACAGCTCCTTGCCCTGGTGCTCGTAGAGGTCCATCCGCTACATCCTCTGGTACTCGGGTCCGCTGCCGCCCTCGGGGGCCGTCAGCCGCCCGCCCTTGGCCGTGATCGCGCCGCACTGCACGCAGTTGGACGGCGCCATGTGCAGGCGCACCATGCCGTCGGACGACTCGGAGCCCTCGACGATCTCGTAGACCTGGGCGGGGCACATGTTGACCCACGCCTGGGCGAGCTCCCGGGGCACGCGACCGGCGGGGACGCGGATGTGGTTCGGCTGGTCGTCGCGCGTCTTGTTGCCCGACAGGAAGACGCTCGACAGCTTGTCGAAGGTGTACTCGCCGTCGGGCGCCGTGTAGCGCGACCCGAGGTCGGCGACCTCGTGGTGGCTGTCGGCCTCGAACGGGACCGGCTTGCGCGGGATGCGGCCCTGGGTGGCGGTGATCAGGGGCACCTTCGACCCTCCCACCACGAGCCCGGACTGGAACATCTGGCGCATGTTGCGGACCTGGTGCAGGTCGTGGCCGATCTCGCCCCCGCGGACCATCTCGTCGTAGGCGCGGAGCGCCCCGGGCGAGCCCAGGTCGAAGCCCGCCCTGAGCGCGCCGTGGATCGCGATCGCGGCCTGCATGCCGGAGCGGATCGCGTAGTGGACGCCCTTCAGGCGCGGCACGTTGACGAGCCCCGCCGCGTCGCCGACGAGGAGCGCCCCGGGCAGGTCGAGCTGGTCCGGCATGGCGTACCAGCCGCCCTCGGGGATGATCTTCGCGCCCCACTCGACGCGCTCGCCGCCCGCCAGGATGCCGCGCACGAGCGGGTGCAGCTTGAGCTCCTGCAGGAGGTCGTGCACGGACAGGCTCGAGTCGGCCCAGTCGAGGCCGACGACGAGCCCGATCGAGACGTGCTCGGGGCCCATCGGGTAGATCCAGGAGCCCCCGAACTCGCGGTACATCCTGGCGCCGCGCAGCGGCCAGCCGAGCGTGTGGATGATGCGGTCGAGCGGCTGCTCGACCCGCCACAGCTCCTTCACGCCGAGCGCGTAGATCTGCGGGTACGGGCTGGAGACGCCGAAGTGGGCGAGCGCGGCCTCGCGCAGCGTGCCCTGGGCGCCGTCGGCGAGCACGGTGGCCTGCGCCAGCACCTCCGTCGCCGGGGCGGCGCCGGACTTCTCGGAGCCGTCCTTGTCGAGGCCCTTGACGCCGGTGCGGATGCCCGCGACGCGGCCGTCCTCGACGAGCAGGGTCTGCGCGTCCGTCTCGGGCAGCACGTAGGCGCCGAGCTCCTCGGCGCGCTCGGCGAGCCAGCGGTTGAGCTCCGACAGGCTGAGCGCGTGGTTGCCGTGGTTCCTGAACTCCGGCGGCGTGGGCAGGCGGATGCTGCGGCTGCCGTTCGGGAGGAAGTAGACCCCCTCCTTGTCGACCGGGCCGTACGTCGGCAGGTCGGCGTCGGACAGGTCCGGGAAGAGGTCGCGCAGGGGCTGCGGGTTGACCATCGCGCCGGACAGGGAGTGCGAGCCGACCGCCTTGCCCTTCTCGACCACGACGATCGGCACCTCGCCGAGGCGCTCGAGGGACTCCGGGTCGTCGGCGAGGAGCTGCCCGAGCTTGACGGCGCAGGCGAGGCCGCCGGCGCCGCCGCCCACGATGCAGACGCCGGCGGGGATCCGCAGATCCTCCGGGGCGTTCGGGGCGTCGACCGCGCTGAGGGGATCGTACGGCGGCGGGAAGTCGCTCGGCGTGACGCTCATCGGTCGGCACCATAGCCGCACCGGCCTGCGGCGCGAGCGGCTAGGGGGCGGCGCGCAGGACGGCCTCGAGCGTGGAGCGGTGGTGCTCCCACATGGCCTCGGCGGCGGCCTGGCCGTCGCGCGTCGCGAGGGCCCGCAGGATCTCGGCGTGCGGCTCGGCGTCGGACTCGATCGGGAGCCGCAGGCCGGAGATCGCGAACACCGTGGCGAAGAGCTCGGCGCGGCGGGAGCTGATCTCCGACACGAGGTCGCGGTTGCCGGAGGCGGCCGCGATCGTCAGGTGGAAGCGGTTGTTGAGCAGCCCCACGTCGCGCGGCGAGCGCGTCCCGGCGATCTCCGCGGCGAGGTCCTCGAGGACGCCGACCTCGTCCGCCGTGATGCGGTCCGCGGCGAGCCGCGCCGCAAGGGCCTCCAGCCCGCCGAGGATCTCGGCCTGCCGGCGCAGCTCCGCCGGGTCCTCGGAGCCCCCGCCGGCGAGCAGCGCCTTGTCCGAGGAGGCCACGAAGGAGCCGCCGAGGCGGCCGCGGTGGGTCACGAGCAGGCCGTCGGCGCGGAGCTCCGAGAGCGCCGCGCGCACGGTCATCACGCCGACGCCGATCCGCTTCGCGAGCTCGGTCTCGGCGGGTAGCCGGTCGCCGTCGCGCAGGACGCCGAGCACGATCGCCTGGCGGATCCGCCGCGCGACCTCGTCGACGGCGGTCGGCGTGTCGATCGGCTCGAACACCGCATCGCGCACGAACACCGGCTCGTCGCCGTGGGTCTCCAGCTCTCGCGCTCCCATCTCGCCCGGCACCATAGACGAGCCCGGTGGATCCGGAGGGCCGCGCTCCGCGAGGGCGGGTTCCCGCTAGCCCGCGTCGGCGATCTCGACGAGGGGCTGGCCCGCCTGCACGGCCTGGCCGGCCTGCACGAGCACCGCGCCGACGACGCCGCCGTGCAGCGCCGTCACCTCGTTCTCCATCTTCATCGCCTCGACCACGGCCACGACCTGACCGGCCTCGACCGCATCGCCCTCGGCGACCTCGAGCGCGAGCACGGTGCCCTGCATCGGCGAGACGATCGCGCCCTCGGCGGCGCTGCCCGCCGACCCGGCCATGCGCGTGCGGATCCGCTCGCGCGCCTCCTCCGCGCCGGCCTGCGCCGGGCGCCGCTACGACGTCGTGCTGCGGCTGCCGGCGCAGGCCGGCGCGGAGGAGGCGCGCGAGCGGATCCGCACGCGCATGGCCGGGTCGGCGGGCAGCGCCGCCGAGGGCGCGAT
>JBEGMS010000233.1:0-2575 GCA_041182985.1 Actinomycetota bacterium | reverse complement strand
CCGCCCGAGCAGGCGCCGGCCTTCGCGCGCGCCGTCCGCGCCGCGAACCCGTCGCGGGAGTTCCTGATCCGGATCGGCAACTGGGTGCACGGCGGCGCGTGGGCGCCCGTCTCGTCCAACTTCGAGTGGCTCGCCGACGCGGGCGTCATCCCCGACTCGGCGCGCGCCGCCACGCGCTTCCCGGCCGGCTACCGCATCCAGGTCGACGCGGCGACGTGGATCGACGACCTGCCCGCCTTCCACGCCGACGACGAGTAGGGACAGGCGCCCGGGGCCCCGCGCCGGGGCTACGATGCCGCCCTCCATGGGCACGCGCAACCTGCTCACGATCGGCGACCTCGACGCGGCGACCCTGCACGCGCTGATCGCCGACGCGCGGGCCGCGAAGGCCGACCCGAGCGCCCTGCCCCGGATCCTCGCGGGCCGCACGGTGCTCGTGCACTTCACCAAGGCGTCGACGCGCACGCGCCTGTCGGTCGAGACGGCCGTGGCCCGCCTCGGCGGGCATCCCGTCTTCGCCCGCGGCGACGAGCTGCAGATGGGCCGCGGCGAGCCGATCGCCGACACCGCCCGGGTCGTATCGCGGATGTGCGACGCGATCGTGATCCGCACCTTCGCGCAGGCCGACGTCGAGGAGCTCGCCCGGCACGCCGACGTCCCCGTGGTCAACGCCCTCACCGACGACCACCACCCCCTCCAGGCGCTCGCCGACCTGATGACGATCGAGGAGCGCCTCGGCGAGCTCGCCGGCCGCAGCGTGGCCTGGGTCGGCGACGGCAACAACGTCTTCCACTCGCTCGCCGAGGCCGCAGCGCTCGCCGGGATGCACGTGCGGATCGCGTGCCCCGCGGGCTACGAGCCGGACCCCGCGATCCTCGCCGGCGCGCAGGCGACGGCCGCCGCGCACGGCGGCTCCGTCGCCGTCGTCGACGCGCCGGCCGCTGCCGTGGCCGGCGCCGACGTCGTCGTCACGGACGTGTTCGTCTCGATGGGCGAGGAGGCGCAGGCGGACGAGAAGCTCGCGGCCTTCGACGGCTACCGGGTCGACGCCGCCCTGATGGCGCAGGCCGCGCCGACCGCGATCTTCCTGCACTGCCTGCCCGCCCACCGCGGCGAGGAAGTGGCGGCCGACGTCATCGACGGGCCGCAGTCGGTCGTCTGGGACGAGGCCGAGAACCGCCTGCACACGACCGTCGCGGTCCTGCGCCACCTGCTCGGCTGAGGCCGGGCTAGGACAGCGCGGCGCGCAGCGCCTCGGGATCCGTGATCGGCGTGCGGCAGGTCATCCGCTCGCAGACGTAGGCGGCGGGCGCCCCGTCGACGAGGCCGCGGCCGCGGAGCAGCGGCACCTCGCCGCAGCGCGGGTCGGCCGGGTCGGCGACGACGACGATGTCCCACGGCGCGAAGCGGCGGTCGACCGCGTCGCGCAGGGCCTGCGTGCGCGGGTCGTCGAGGGGGCCCGAGATCGCGATCTCGCGCGGCGCGGTGGTGGCCTGCTGGATCACCCCGAGCAGCGTCCCGAACACGTTCGGGTGGCGCTCGGAGACGGCGCGCACCGCCTCCAGCGACCCGAGCGCGGCGTCCTCCCAGGCGGGCTCGCCCCAGATCCGGCCGAGCCGCAAGAGGCACGAGGCGATCAGGCTGGAGCCGCTCGGGGTCGGCTGGTCCTCGACGGACTTCGTGCGGGCCACGAGCGCCTCGGCGTCCTCGGCGGCGAGGAAGAAGCCGCCGCGGGCCGGGTCGTGGAACCGGCGCAGGGCCTCGCGGGCCAGGCGCTCGGCCTCGAGCAGGTGCCCGAGGTCGCCCGTCGCGGCGTGGAGGCGCAGCAGCCCGTCGGCCACCGCGCCGTAGTCCTCGGAGAAGCCGTCGGCCGTGCCGGGCACGCCGCGCCAGGAGCGGATCAGGGTGCCGTCGGGCCGGGTCAGGTGCTCGCGCGTGAAGGCGGCGATCCGGGCGCCCCGCTCCACCAGCCGCGGCTCGCCGAGGAGGCGCCCCGCGTCGGCGTAGGCCGCGATCGCGAAGCCGTTCCAGGCGGCGAGCGCCTTGTCGTCGCGGCCGGGCTGGGGGCGCAGGTCGCGCGCGGCGTGGAGCGCGGCGCGGGCCCGCTCGAAGCGCTCCGCGGCCTCGACCTCGCCGAGGCCGAGCCGCTCGGCGGCCTCCTCGAGCGGCGCCACCACGCTGAGGACGGTGGCGCCCGAGTGCTCGAAGTTGCCCTCGGGGGTGACGTTCCAGACGTCCTTGACCAGCGCCCGGTCGACGGCGTCCGGCAGCACCTTGTCGATCTGCTCGGGCGTCCAGACGAAGGTCAGGCCCTCGACGCCGTCGGTGTCGGCATCCTGGCCGGAGGCGAGGCCGCCCTCGGGCAGGCTCAGCTCGCGGTCCATGTAGTCGAGCGTGGTCAGCGCCACCTGCCGGTAGCGGTCCGAGCCCGCGGCGAGCGCCGCGTGCGCGTACGCCGAGGCGAGCAGCGCGTTGTCGTAGAGCATCTTCTCGAAGTGCGGCACGAGCCAGTAGCCGTCGACGGCGTAGCGGTGGAAGCCGCCGCCGATCTGGTCGTGGATGCCGCCGTCGGCCA
>JBEGMS010000232.1:0-8166 GCA_041182985.1 Actinomycetota bacterium | reverse complement strand
CCGCCCGCTCCCGCCAAGAAGCCCGAGGAGTCGAAGAAGCCGGATGAGGCGAAGCGCTCCGAGGCGGCTACCCCGGCTCCGGCGGCCGCCCCCGTTGCGACGCCGACGCCGCCCAAGGCGGAGAAGCCGTCCGAGGGCAAGCCCGACAAGAAGCGCGACGGCGGCGACTGACGGCGGCGCCGCGCCCGTGGCGTGGCACCATGGTCGTGAGATGAGGCCGCCGACCGCATGAGCGTCGCGCGCAACCTGGCGCGGATCGGGAAGCAGTCCGCGATCTACGGCGCCGGGTCGATCGCGGCGACCCTGCTCGGGATCGTGCTGCTGCCGCTCTACACGCGGGAGCTGACGCCGGCCCAGTTCGGCGATGCGGAGCTCGCGCTCCGCATCGTCCTCGCCGTGGCGATCGTCGCGCGGCTGGGGCTTGTCAACGCCTTCTTCCGCTTCTTCTTCGACGACGACGACCTGCCGCATCGGCGGCGCACGTTCCGCACGGCCTTCTGGACGCTGCAGGCCACCACCCTCGTCTGGGCGCTGATCACGGCGGCGGCCGCGCCGTGGATCGGCGAGCGCGTCTTCACCCAGCCGGGCGCCGGCGCCGATCTGGTCCTGATGGTCGCGCTCGGCGTCTACGTGACCGTCAACTACGAGCTCACGAGCGCGCTCTTCCGGGTGCAGGAGCGTGCCGTCGCGTTCAGCGTCCGCACGATCGTCAACCTCGTCCTCACCGCCGCGCTCTCGTACGTGTTCCTGGTCGAGCTCGACATGGGCCCGGTCGGCCTCCTGCTCGGCGCGTACATCGGCCAACTCGGCGTCTACCTCGGCGTCCTCGTCGAGCAGCGCTCCTGGCTCGGCTTCGCCCTCGACCGGCCGCTGCTCCTGCGCATGCTCAAGTTCGGGGTGCCGCTGATGCCGGCGGGCGCCGCCATGTGGGCGGTCACCCTGATCAACCGTCCGGTCGTCCTCGCGGTCTCCGACGCCGACACCCTCGGCCTGCTGGCCGCCGCGTTCCGGATCGGCACCGGCGTCCTGCTCCTCGTCAACGCCTTCCAGCTGGCCTGGCCGGCCTTCGCCTACTCGATCAAGGACGATGAGGAGGCCCGCCGCACCTACGCCGCGGTGCTCGGCGTCTACCTCGCCTTCATGGGCTGGGCGGCCGTCGCGCTCGCCCTCTGGGCGCCGTGGTTCCTGCGGCTCCTCACGACCGAGGCGTACTGGGGGGCCGCCGCCGCGATCACGCCGATCGCGCTCGCCGCACCGCTCTATGGGGGCTACTTCATCGCGGCGATCGGCGTCGGCCGGCGCAAGGCCAACCAGTTCAACTGGGTCGTCGTCGCGGCTGCGGCCGCGATCGAGGTCGTCGCCCTCGTCGTGCTCGTCCCCCGCTACGGGGTGGCGGGGGCGGGCTGGTCGCTGGTCGTCGCCTACGGGTCGATGTTCGCGCTGATGCTGTGGCGCGAGCACCGCGTGTTCCCGGTGCCGTACCGCTGGGCCCGGATCGCGCGCATTCCCGTGGTGCTGGCCGCGGCGCTGCTGATCGGCCAGCTGCTCATCCCCGACCACGGGCTCTGGCCGCTCGTCCTGCGGATCGGGATCGTGGCCCTGATCCCGCTCGGCTACGTCGCGGTCGGCTTCCTGGATCGTGCCGAGCGCGACCGCGCGCGGCAGCTCGTGCGCGGCCTGCGCAGCCGGGGCGGCTCCGCCGGTCCCGGCGACACCGCCGAGCCGGAGCCCGGCCCCTCGTGACGGGCGGCCCGACGGCGCGGGGTATCCTCCGGCCGTGACGATCCGCATCCCGATCGCGCGGCCCGAGCTCGGCCCGGAGGAGTCCGCGGCGGTCGCCGACGTGCTGGCCAGCGGCATGCTGATCTCCGGACGGGTCGTCGAGGCGTTCGAGCGGGAGCTCGCCGAGCGCTGCGGCCGCCGTCACTGCGTCGCCGTCGCCAACGGCACGGCCGCCCTCGAGCTGGCGCTGCGCGCGCTCGGGGTGGACGGGGGCGAGGTGCTCGTGCCCGCGCTGTCCTGGCCGAGCCCGGGCCACGTGGCCGAGTGGGTGGGGGCGACGCCGCGGCTCGTCGACGTCGACCCCGCCTCCTGGAACGGCAGCGCCGAGGGGCTGGCCGCCGCCCGCACCGACGCAACCCGCTGCGCTGTCGCGATCGACCAGTTCGGGGTGCCGGCGGAGCACCCGGCGATCGCCGCGGCCCTGTCGGGCCTGCCGATCGTCGAGGATGCGGCGTGCGCGATCGGATCGACGCTCGAAGGACGACCCTGCGGCTCGTTCGGGGACGTGTCGTGCCTCTCGTTCCACCCGCGCAAGGTCGTCACGACGGGCGAGGGCGGGGCGTGCCTGACCGATGACGACGGCCTCGCCGGGGAGCTGCGCATCCTGCGCAACCACGGCCAGCGCGCGGTGGGGGACTTCGCGCGCTCGGGGCCGAACGAGCGCCTGACCGAGATGCAGGCCGCGATCGGCCTCGTGCAGCTCGGCCGGCTCGACGGCATGATCCGCCGCCGCCGCGAGATCTGCGACGCCTACCGCCAGGCCCTGCCGGGGCTCGGGCTCGCAGGCCAGGCGCATCCCGCGGGAGCGGCCGTCAACGAGCAGACCTTCGGGGTCGTCGTGGCCGGGGGGATGGACCGCGACGCCGTCATCGCGTCCCTGCAGGCGCAGGGCATCGGGGCGGGCATCCTCTCCTACGCGCTGACCCGGATCGGCAGCCTCGCCCCCCTCGGGCAGTCGGCGCCGACCGCGGAGGACGTCGTCGACCGCGGCCTCGCGCTGCCGGTCTACCCGGCGATGACGGACGCCGACGTCGCCGACGTGCTCGCGGCGCTCGCCGTCGCCGTCGGCTAGCCGGGTCCGTACTCGAGCTGGTCGAAGTAGCGCAGGGCGATCCGGCCCGGCCGCACGCGCGCCTGGGCGGCCGCGGCCTCGTCGTCGGTCAGCTCGCCGAGCGCCCGGCGCACGCCGAGCCACGGCAGGTTGAGGTCGTCCTGGTAGACGATCGTCGAGATGCGCGGGTTCATCTCGAGGACGGCGTCGCCGATCAGCTGCAGGTTGAAGAAGCCGTCGAGCCCGAAGCCCTCGACGAGCGTCGCGGCGACCTCCATCAGGTCGGGGGCGTCGAGGGTCTCGAAGCGCATCGCGAGGCCGGCGCGCATCGCCTCGCGCGTCTTCGGGTGGCCGAGCACGATGCGGCCCCCCTCGGCGTAGCCGTCGACGGTGCGCTCGAGCCCCGTGACGAGCTCCATCACGAGGAGCTCCGTGTCGTCGTCGCCGAGGATGCGCTCGACGTCCTCGAGCCGGCGCGGCGGGGCGACGGGGCGCTCGTGGAGGAGCTGGTGGCGCTCGTCGACGGAGGCCGAAAGGACGTGGAAGCCGCGCGAGCCGGCGGAGACCACCGGCTTGATGCAGACGTCGCGGTCGGGGTAGCCGAGCGCGCGCGCCGCGGCCGCCACCTCCGAGCCGCCGCGCGCCAGCCGGAAGGCCGGGGCGCGCACGCCGAGCCGCTCGCACAGCGCGAGGGTCTCGTACTTCGAGTCGGCGGCCGCCACCGCCTCCGGGCGGGAGCAGATCAGCGCGATCCCGGCCGCGGCGAACTCGTCGCGCCGGGCCGCGAGGCCCGCGAGGTCGAAGGAGGCCTGCGGCAGCACCACCCGCGCGCCCTCGCGGCGGGCGAGCTCGAGGATCGCCGGCCCGAAGGCCAGGTCGGTGCCGGCGGGCACCGTGGCGAAGGCGTCGCACCGGAAGCGGCCCGCGTTCTCCTCGCGCAGATCCGTGCCCACGAGGCGGACGGGGCGCTCGCCGTTCTCGCGCAGCGCGCGCAGGAGCGCCGCCGACCCGGGCGAGCCGACCGCCGTCACGAGGATGGTGAGCGGCTCAGTCAAGGTCGAGGTCGTCGCCGCGCAGGTGCTCGAGGCGCGCGTCGCGGTCGCGGTCGAGGTACTCGTCGATGGTCGCCCGCATGCCGTCGCGGCCGCGCATCCAGAGCACGGGGTGGATCAGGAGCTGCAGCCAGGGGAAGCGCGCCTCCGCGAGCTCCGCGGTGGGGTCGCCGCGCCGCCAGGCCTGCTTCGAGTCGGAGCGGTAGGTCCACTCGAAGCCGCCGGTGAAGCGCGGCTCCATCACGTTGACCCAGCCGGGCACGGCGTCCTCCATGAAGGCCGGGTCGGGGTTGTGCCAGGCCATCACGCGGTCGAAGCCCGGGTCGACGACGGGGTCGACGTGGGGGTGCAGCGCGTGGTGGCCGACCCAGTGGCCGAGCTCGCGCAGCCGCGCGTAGGCCGCCTCGCCGGCGGGCGAGGCGAGGTTGTAGAAGACGCTGCGCGTCATCAGCAGGTACGTCGCGCGGATGCCCTTCGCGTGCTCGAGCTCGGCCATCTCCACGGCCGCCTCGAGCGAGAGGTCGACGTCGTGGCGCAGGAACAGCATCTGCTCGGCCGGCTGGGCGACGTCGAAGCCGCGGAGCCGGTAGCGCCCGGCGATGATCGCGTCGAGGAGCTCCCCGTAGCCCTCCGGCGAGAAGGCGGCCACGGCCCGGCTCCTACGACCCCTGCGCGCGGTACCAGGCGATGGTGCGCTCGAGACCCTCGTCGAGGTCGACCTGCGGCTCCCAGCCGAGCACCTCGCGGGCGCGCGTGATGTCGGGGATGCGGATCTCGACGTCGGAGTACTCGAGCGGCTTGAACACGATCGGCGAGTCCGACCCGGCGAGGCGCTTGATGCGCAGCGCGAGGTCGTACGTGGTGCAGACGCTGCGCGGGTTGCCGATGTTGAAGGACTGCCCGACCGCCGCGGGGTTCTCGAGGATCTCGAGGACGGCGGCGGCGATGTCGTCCATGTAGCACCAGGCGCGGATCTGGGCCCCGTCGTTGTGGACGGTGATCTGCTCGCCGCTGATCGCGTGGCGCACGAAGTGGTGGATCGCGCCGACCCCGATCTGGTTGGGGCCGTAGATGTTGAAGGGGCGCACGACGGCGACGGGCAGGCCGTGCTCCTCGAAGTAGGCGTGGAGGAAGTACTCGCCGGCGAGCTTGGAGACGGCGTACGACCAGCGCGCCTCGCCGACCTGGCCGCCGGAGGTCTCGTGCGTCTCCTCGACCTTGTAGGCGTGGCGGCCGAACACCTCGCTGGTCGAGAAGTCGATCATCCGCTCGAGCCGGTCGCCGAGGCCGTGCGCGACCTCGGCCACGTTGGCGGTGCCGAGCAGGTTGACCCGCATCGTGCGGACCGGGCTCTTGAGCACGGTCGCGACGCCGGCGATGGCGGCCATGTGCACGATGTGCGTGGCGCCCTCCGCGGCGGCCGCGAGGTCGTCGAGGTCGAGGATGTCGCCCTGCACGAACGTCACGTTCGGGTGGTCGCGCAGGGTCGTCTGGCTGAGCGCGTCGTTGTGGAGGTTGTCGTAGAGGACGACCTCGTTCGCATCGGCCAGGAGGCCGGCGACGGTGGTGCCGATGAAGCCGGCGCCGCCGGTCAGCAGGATGCGCTTGCCCGCGAGCACGCGCTGAGTCTACCGGGTCGTCCGTGGTCTCCCGCCGTTCGCCCGCGGGATCGCCTGCCACCATTGGCTCGTGCTGCAGCGCATCGACCTGACCGCCAGGCCCGCGGTGATGGCGCCGCTCGCGGAGCCGGAGCTGGCCGCGGCCCTCCGGGCCGACGGGTCGCTCGTGTGGATCGACTGCGGCGACCCGACGGACGCCGAGCTCTCGGCGCTCGCGGCCACCGCCGGCTGGTCGGATGCCCTGACCCAGGCGGTGCGCCGACCCGAGGGCCGCCAGCGCTTCGTGCGGCTCGGCGACTGGGCGGTCGTGCAGGTGGGTGCGCCTCGCGGCGACGGCACGGGCTGCATGGTGCTGTCGGGGTCGACCGCGATCACCGTCCGCTACGACTGGCCCGTCGACTTCTCCGAGACGGCCTCGGAGGTGCAGGGCTGGACCGGGCTCGCCGACGCCGGGGCGATGGCGGTGGCCTGCGTGCTCCTGAGCCGCCTCGTCGAGGTCTACGAGGACGCGGCCGGCACCCTCGAGGACCGCCTGGTCGAGCAGGAGTCCTCCGCGCTCGAGGACGCGGGCGGGCGCGATCCGCTGCCGGCCCTGCGCGAGACCGCGACCCTGCGCACCCACGTGGGCGACCTGCGCCGCCGCGCCAACCGGCTGCGCGAGGTGATCGGGATGGTGATCCGGCAGGAGCTCGTCGACCGCCGCCACGGGGAGGCCGTCGACCTCGAGCTGCGTGACGTCTACGACCACCTGCTGCGCGTCCACGACGACCTCGACGCCTACGGGGAGCGGCTGATCGCGCTGCAGGACTCGCGCCTGTCGCTCGTGGCCTACAAGCAGAACGACATCACGAAGAAGATCTCCGGCTGGGGCGCCGTGCTGCTCGTGCCCACGATCACCACGGGCTGGTACGGCCAGAACTTCCAGCACCTGTGGCTGCTCGACAGCCCGTGGGGCGGCTTCTTCAGCGCGGGCGTCGCCCTCACGGGGATGGTCGCCCTCGCCGCCGTCCTGCGCAAGGCCGACTGGCTCTAGGGCGCGCCGCGGCGGGCGCGGGCCAGCGCGGCCGCGCTGGCGGCGAGGCCGAGCGCGGCGGTGAGGGCCACGAGCCCGGTGGCGGTCGCGCCGTCCCGCAGGGACGCGACGCCGACGTACCCGACGAGGAGCGCGGCGACGAGGCAGAAGGCCGCTGCGGCGCCCTTCCCGGGCCGGCGCGTCTGGCGCTCAAGCCGGCGCGGCATCAGAACCCGTGCGCGATGCCGCGGCGCCGGTAGACGTCGAGCATCCGCTCGGCGACGGCGGTGTGCGAGTGGACGGCCTCGACGTAGGCGCGCGAGGCGCGCCCGATCTCGGTCAGCTGCGCGGGATCGGCGACCAGCTCGCGGATCGTGGCGGCGAGCGTGTCGGCGTCGGCGCTGATCAGGGGGATGCGGTGGCCGAAGGCGTCCTCCGTCTCGGCGGCGGCCTCCCGGTCGAGGCGCACGATCACCGGCTTGCCGAGCGCCATCGCCTCGATCGAGAAGAGCCCGTACCAGCCGACGTTGAGCTGGTCGATCACGAGGTCGGCGGCGGCGTAGCGCAGCCGCGCCTCGTCGTTGGGCGTGTTCTCGACCAGGTCGAGCTCGATCGGCGCCCCCTCCGCCTTCAGCATCCGCACCGCCTCGAGGACGGCCTCGGTGCCCTTCGAGCGGCGCCTGGACGGCGCGTGCACGATGCGGATCGTGCGCTGCGGCTCGGGATAGGCGGGGCGCCACAGGCCGAGGTCGATGCCGGGCGGCACGACGTCGTAGGGCGGCCACCAGTCGCCGCGCGGCGCGCGGTGCACGGTCGCGTACGAGCCGATGATCGCGGCGTCGGCGTGGCGCAGCGCGTAGTCCCACTTGGCGACGGGCGCGTCGCGGATGTCGGAGCCCCAGAAGTGGAACACGCGGCCCTTGCCGAGCCGGCCCAGCAGCGGCAGGTTGACGCGCTTGGGCAGCAGCGTCACCCCGAAGTGGAACTGGAAGACGTCGAAGGCCGGCAGCGTGCGCCCGAAGGCGAGCATCTGCTTCGGCAGGTTGAGGGCCAGGTTGACGGGGCCGCCGCCCTGGCGCAGGCGCAGGTTGATGTCCGAGCCGTCCCGGAACGGCTGCTTCGTGAAGACGAGCAGGCGGCTGTCGCAGCCGATCGCGTTGAGGCCCGCGCTGAGGGCCTCCGGGCCGCCCGCGATGTTGAGCGGCGCGTGCAGGATGCGCAGGCGGTCGGCCACCGGGCGAGCATACCGCCGACCGCATCGGCCCCCGTGCGATGATGGGCCGGATGGAGGAGCGCCTGCGCGTCCTGTTCGTCGCCTTCTACTACCCGCCCACGTCGGGCGGGGGCGTCGAGCGGACCCTGCAGTTCTCGCGGCGGCTCCCCGGCCTCGGGGTCGACGTCGAGATGCTCGTGCCGACGGACGCCAAGTGGCTCGCCGAGGACCCGGCCTCGGTGGCGCGCATCCCCGACGGCGTGCCCGTGCACCGCGTCCCCTACCGCGGGCCGTCCCTGCGGGAGCTGCCCGGCGAGCGCGTGCGCGCCCAGCCGACGCGGGCCCGGCGCCTCGCGATGCGGGCGCGGCTCGCGCCGCAGCGGCTGTTCCTCCCCGACGCGAACGCGCCGTGGCTCGCCGACGTCGTGCCCGCCGCG
>JBEGMS010000231.1:0-2883 GCA_041182985.1 Actinomycetota bacterium | reverse complement strand
GCGCGGCACGGCCGGATTGGCCAGGGCCCGCGCGAGGGACGGGTTCTCCCGGACGGCGCCCACCACGGCGGCGAGGTCGCCGTCGACGGCGTCGAGGCGCTTGGCCTCGTCGGCCGCCTGGAAGAGGGCCGTGGCGTACGGGGTCGCGACGCTCACGCCCCGCCCTTGCCCCCGTGCAGCGCCGAGAAGTCGACCCCCGCGAGGGCCTCCTCCACGAGCCGCTTCTGCTCCTTGTCGTCCAGCGCCCGACCCAGCACCTTCTCGGTGGCGAGCAGGGTCAGGTCGGCGATCTCCTGCTTGATGCGGTCGAGCGACTGCTGCGTCTCCGCCGCGATCGCCTGCTGCGCCGCGGCGATGCCGCGCTCCCGCTCGGCCGACAGCTCCGCGACGAGCTGGCGCTGCTGCTCCGTCGCCGTGGCGCGGGCGTTCTCCAGGATCTCCGCCGCCTCGCGCTTGGCGGCCGCGAGCTGCTGCTTGTAGTCGTCGAGCAGCCGCTCGGCCTCCTCGCGGGCGTCCTCGGCGGCCTGCAGGTTCTGGCGCACGGCCTCCCGGCGCTCGTCGAGGAGCGCCGCGATGCGGCCGAACGCGTACTTGCGCAGGATCACGAGCACGATCAGGAACGTGACCAGCGTCCACAGGCTGAGGCCGAGCTCGGGCTGGATCAGCCCGGCGCCGCCCGTCTCTGCGAGGATCGTCGACGTCATCGGATCAGGCGATGAAGAAGGCGACGAAGCTCATCAGGAGGGCGTAGAACGTGATCGCCTCCGTCAGGGCGAGGCCGAGGAACATCATGCCCTGCAGGTCGCTGCGCATCTCCGGCTGGCGGGAGACGCCCTCGATCGTCTTGCCGATGAGGTAGCCCACGCCCACGCCGGGGCCGATCGCGCCGAAGCCGGTGCCGAGGCCGAGCGCGAGCGCCTTCGCGGCGTCGACGAGCCCCTGGTCGGTGAGTGCCATGTGTCCGAGATCCTCCTGGGTAGGTTGGTCGCTTAGTGGTGCGGCTCGATCGCCGAGCCGATGTAGATGCCCGAAAGCATTGCGAAGATGTAGGCCTGGAGCGACGCCACGAGGCCCCACTCGAAGATCCAGAACACGACCGCGATCGGGATCGCGATCGGGGCCACGAAGAGCTTGCCCAGCAGGATCACGAAGCCGATGCACATGATGATCAGGAGGTGGCCGGCGAGCATGTTGGCGAACAGCCGGACGCTCAGCGAGATGATGCGCAGGAGCTGCGAGAGCACCTCGAGCACGATCAGGAACGGCTTCAGGGCCGGCGGGCTCGGCGGCACCCAGCTCTTCAGGTAGGGCCAGACGCCGTTGGCGCGGGCGCCCTCGAAGTGCGAGATCGCGATCGTCATCAGCGCCAGGGTCAGCGTGACGGACAGGTTCGAGGTGGCCGCGTACAGGGTCAGGCCCGGGATCGGCCCGTAGAGCGGGTTGTGCGTGTCGAGCGGCAGCGGGATGAAGCTGATCATGTTCAGCGTCCAGATGAACACGAACAGGCTCGCCACGTACGGGAACCAGCGCGCGAAGGCGGCCTTGGGCAGCGTGGCCTGGCCGATGTTCGACTCGGAGAAGGTGTAAAGCAGCTCGACGACGGTCTGGGTGCGACCGGGCTGGGTGCGCAGGCCCCCGCGCACGATCCAGAGGGTCAGGACGATCGTGATGGCGAGGCCGAGCCAGAGGTAGACGACGAGCTTCGAGATGCCGATCTCCAGCGGCCCGAGCGCGAACGAGGCCCAGTACTCGTTGAGGAACTCGTCGACGGGCTTGAACTCGCCGCCCTCCGCGAGCGCCGCGGCCGGCACCACGAGCACGCCGGCGAGGGCCAGCGCGACGAGGGCGAGGCGGCGGCTCACGCGGCCCCTCCGGCGGTCGCCGCATCGGCTCCGGCGTCCTTCAGGAGGACGTGGCTGATCCCGCGGGCGACCATGTCCACCGTAAAGTAGACGAGGAAGGCGGCGGCGGCGACGACTCCCAGCTGGCGGTCGTACGTCCAGGCGATGATGAACAGCGCGCCGAAGGTCAGCCAGGCGCGCGAGAGCAGCGAGACGCCGACGATCCCGACCTGCAGGATCTGGCTGCGGCCGCGCGAGAAGAGCTCCGCGCCGAAGGCCACCGCCATGTTGGCCACGAGCAGCCCGGCGGACAGCGCCCACGCGTCGAGCGGCCAGCCCGCGGCGTAGAAGACGGGCAGCGCGATCAGGCACGGGATGATCGCCGCGAAGCGGAGGGCGAGCGCGAGCCGGTAGCGGGTCGGGGTCATGGTCATCGGGGCTTGAAGTAGCGCAGGTAGAGGAGGTAGAAGCCGAGCACGAGCCCGATCGTCGCCCCGACCATGATGCCCGGGGCGAGCCGATCGATGAGGAGGCCGACGGCGGTGCCGATGACCCCCCCGAGCACGATCCCGGCGATCACGTACATCCCCGCGGCGAGTCCGGAGGCGTCGGGGCCCCCGCCCTGTCCCGTCGTGGTGATCGTGGTCTCCTGGTGTCCTGCTCGGCCCGTTTCCGGGCGCACGGAAACCTAGCAGGGCCTGCACCCGGCGGGGCGGTCGCTCAGGTGCGGCCGCGGGCGAAGGGCCGCGGCACGGGGTCCTCGTCGGCGGCGGCCGCGCGGCGGGCGAGGCCGAGCCGGCGCAGGTGCCGGTACTTGACGAGCTCGAGCGCGGTCATGACGTACCAGCTGACCCACAGGGCGACGAGCCCGAACAGGGTCAGGCCGACGGTGGGCCAGAGGTTCCAGTCGCCGTCGGTCCGGTACGGGAACAGGCGCACGGCGAGCGCGAAGGCGGCGAGCACCCCCGACCAGGCGTAGAGCATCAGGCAGGCCTGCCGCTGCGAGTAGCCGACGCGCAGGAGCCGATGGTGGAAGTGGCTG
>JBEGMS010000230.1:0-13813 GCA_041182985.1 Actinomycetota bacterium | reverse complement strand
CCGTCGGTGGGCCTGGGCCGGTCGAGCCAGTGCTCGCGTGGGACTTCGAGGTGACGAACGGTGCCGATCTGCGTCGTCGCGTGTTCGTCGATGCGACGACGGGCTCCATCGTCCAGACGATGGATCTGATCCGCTCGGCGAAGGTGCGGTACGTCTGCGACGCCGGCAACGCCAACGCCGCGCTGCCCTGCATCGCGCCATTCGCCCGCAGCGAGGGCGGCGCGTCGAGCCTCGTGGCCGACGTCAACGACGCCTACGACTACGCGGGCGTCACCTACGACTTCTACGCGGCGCTCGGGCGCGATTCGATCGACGGCGCGGGCATGCCGATGATCTCGACGGTCCGCTACTGCGAGGCGTCTGGGTGCCCGTTCGCCAACGCGTTCTGGAACGGGGAGCAGATGACGTACGGGCTGGGGTTCGCAGCGGCGGACGACATCGTGGCGCACGAGCTGACGCACGGCGTCACGGAGCACACGTCGAGCCTCCTCTACTGGTACCAGTCGGGCGCGATCAACGAGGCGCTGTCGGACATCATGGGCGAGTTCGTCGATCTCGCCAATCCCGGCAGCGGGGCCACGGCGGATACGGCGGCCAACCGCTGGCTGATGGGCGAGGACATGCCGACCGGCGCACTCCGCGACATGGAGAATCCGCCGACGTTCCTCGATCCAGATCGCGTCGGCAGCACCCTCTACTGGACGAGCATCGCGGACAACGGCGGCGTGCACATCAACAGCGGTGTCGTCAACAAGACAGCGGTGCTGATTGCCGACGGCGGCTCCTTCAACGGGCGCACGGTCACGGGCATCGGTCTCGCCAAGTCCGCGTGGCTCTGGTACCAGACCGGGCTGACGCTCCGGTTCGCCTCCGACTTCGGCGATCTGGCCGACGCGCTCGACTCCTCCTGCTCGGTGCTCGTGACGCTCGGCACGGCGGGATTCACCAGCGCGGACTGCCTGCAGGTCGCACAGGCGGCTGTGGCCACCGAGCTCCGGACCGAGCCCGTGAACACGACGGTGCCGGCCTTCTGCTCGACGGGCAGGCCCGTCGACGTCTTCAACGACGGCTTCGACGGCGGCCCGGCCGCACGGTGGACGATCGGACGCGAAATCGGAACCACGGACCTGTGGTTCGGCAGCAGCGATGCCTCGCCCGACGGTGCGAGCATGCACTGGCCGTCGGCGCTCTCGACCAACGCCCGCGGGCTGGCCCATGCGCTCCGAGGCGACTCCTGGATGGCGATGACCACGGGCGTCCTCATCCCCGCCGGCGAGTCCTACCTGCGCTTCGACCACTGGTACGGGTTCGAAGCGAACGATGCCGGCGGGAACTTCGACGGCGGCGTGATCGAGTACTCGGTCGGGGGTGGCGCCTGGACCGACATCGCGGCCCTGACCGCCGTCAACGGCTACACGGGCCGCATCACCGCCGGCACCGGCTTCGACAACCCACTCGGAGACCGGTCGGCGTTCGTCAACGCCAGCAACGGGCCGATCCAGACACGCGTGAGCCTCGCGTCGCTGGCTGGGCAGACGGTCAGATTCCGCTTCCGCATCGCCACCGACACCGGAGGCGGTGGCAGCGGGTGGTACGTCGACAGCGTGCGGATCCATGGGTGCGGTGTCGGCGCGGACGCGATCGTCGCCGTCTCTCCCGCGATGGGCCCCGTCGGCGGCGGGACGAGGATCACGCTGACGGGTCGCGGCCTCGCGAGCGCCACGGGCGTCCTGATCGGCGGCGTCGCGGCGACGGACGTCTCGGTCACCGCGGGTGCCAGCACGGCGACGGTGACCGCGGTGACGCCGGCGCGCGCGAGCAGCCTCGTGGACGTCGCGGTGACCACGCCGACGGGGACGGTGACCTCGAGCGCGGCGTTCAGATACGGCCTCGCCGCGCCGACGATCGCGGGTGTGAGTCCGTCCGCCGGCCCGCTGGCGGGCGGCACGACGATCACGATCTCGGGCACGGAGCTCACCGACGCGACGCGCGTGACGGTCGGCGGCGTGCCGGCGACGCGCGTGACGGTCGTCAACGCGACCACGGTGACGGCGGTGACGCCGGCGCACGCCGCTGGCACGGTCGCCGTCGCCCTCGCCGCGCCCGGCGGCGCCGTGTCCGCTGCCGCCGCGTTCACGTACGCGGATCCCGCTGTCGAGGAGGCCCCGGCGAGCTCCGCGCCCGTGACGACGGCCAAGGCGCTTCCTGCGACCGGCCGGTGGCGGGTCAACCGCGCGACGAACATCGTCCGCGTGTACCTCACCCGCGAGCGGGGCATGACGTACGCCATCAGGGCGCAGCGGAGCGGCACGGTGCGCGCTGGCGTCTGCAAGCGAATGGGCGCCGTGATCCGGTGCGGCGTCAAGGCGCCGCGAGGCAGGTGGCGCATCACGGTCACCGTCAAGGGCAATGGCAGGCCCAGCACGGCGATCACCCGCATCATCAGGATGCGGTCGCCGGCGAAGCCGTGAGACCGTGCCACCGGCCGACCCGCGTCGCCGGCGACGGCTCGGCGGGCGCTCCTGCTAGCGCTGCACCTTCGCCGTGCTCCGGTAGGTCGCCTTGCCGCCGACGGTACGCTGGATCGTGAGGCGCACCGGCACCTGGCTTCCGGCCGCGACGCGGGCGAGCGATGCCTTCGGGATGCGCAGGACGACGAGCCCCGAGCGGCTGAGGTCGAAGGGGGTCCGTTTCGAGGTGAAGCGCCGCCCGGTGGCCGTCGAGGCGAGGGTCACGAACCCGGTGCAGCGCGCCTTCCGCGGGCAGGTGACGCGCACCGTCGCCCGGCCGCTCTTGCGGACGACGATGCCCGCGAGGCTCGGTGTGGCGCGACCCCTCGCGGCGCGCTTGAACGCGACGGTGCGCCGGAAGACCCCCGCGGAGGCGATGACCAGGCGGCGGGTGCCCAGCGCGCTGCGGCGGGCGCGGCCGCTCGCCTGCGCGACGACGTCGACGACGTCGGTCACGGCAGCCGATTCGACCGGGTCCGCGACGGCCCACGTCGCCCCGCCGTCGATCGAGCGGGCGAGAAACGTCGCGACGTTCGCGTCGGGCAGCGCGTCATTGCGGTCGGTCCAGTCGGCGGGGTCGACCACGGACGCGACGATGGACCCGTCGGCCTGCGGCTCGAACGACGACAGGTAGCCGCCGGCGAACCATCCGGGGCCGCCCGGAGTCGTCGCGAAGCCCCCGGTGGAGCAGGCGAACGTGACGCCGGCGTCCGTGCTGGTGCAGAGGGTCGAGGAGCGCGCCTGCCAGATGTGGACGCGGCCCGCCGCGAACTCCACGTGCATCGTCGGCGCCCACATGGCGGTGGGGAACGCGCTCTCGAGGCCGGTCGGCAGGGTCCACGAGGTCCCGCCGTCCGCGGAGCGGTAGAAGCGACGGGCGGTCATCACGCCGTTCGCGTCGATCGACTCGCCGATCGCGACGATGATCTGCGCGTTCTCGGGGTCGCTCGCGATCGCGTTCATCCGCGTGCACTCCGGCTCGACGCCGCCGATCTGGATCGGCCGCACCGCGAAGGTCGTGAAGCTGCGGTTGGCCGCTCCGATCGCGCAGCGGCTCGGGTCCGCGGCGATGTTCGTGTAGGGCAGGTGGATCGGCAGGTAGGCGGCGTCTCCGGCCGCGAACTCGATCGCCCCGCCGGGCTCGTAGCCGTCGACGACGCGCGCCAGCGACCAGGTCGCACCGGCATCCACGCTGGAGAAGATGCGCAGGCCTGGAGTGGACGAGGTCGTGCCCGGGGCGTCGATCGGGAACGCGACAGTCGTGCCGTCTGCGAACGCCGGCGGCTGGATGACGGAGGTGAGGTGGGCCTGCGCGGCGACTGCGGGAGCCGCCGTCTCCCACGTCGCGCCCGTGTCGGTGCTGCGGAACAGGCCGCGCTCGCCGAGGGAGACGAGGACCGTGGAGGGCGTTCCGGGCGCGCTGGCGAGCCCGGCGACGCCGGTGTACGACTCGACGCCAACCGTGCGCGGCACGATGGCCGTGGCGGTGACCAGCATCACGCCGGTGTTGCCGGCGATGACGAGGTCGCCGCCGGCGGCGGCGAAGCCCCCGATCTGCTGCAGGTAGGCGGGCTTGGCCACGTCGGTGAAGGTGATGCCGCCGTCGTTCGAGACGGACGCCGTGCTCGACCCCGAGATGAAGGCCACGCGGTCACCGGCGCCGACGAGGCCGAGCCACTGGCCACCGCCCGAGAGGGATCCCGTCGAGCAGATCGTGCCGCGGCTGGTCCACGTGGCGCCGGCGTCGGCGGACGTCATCACCTGCAGCTGGCTCGGGCTGAGCGTGAGCCCGCCCGATTCCGGCGCCTGCCACGGGGCGCAGGAGGACCCGTTGGCGCCAACCGCGACGAGCGAGGCGCCGCCCGTGCCGACGAGGCCGCGCAGCGCGAAGCCGGAGGCGCTGATCGTGCGCGTCGTGGGCCAGGTCAGGCCGCCGTCGCCGGAGGCGATGTAGGTGCCGCCGTTGCCGCCGGCGCGGATCGCGATCGCCGAGCCATCGCCGAGGAACTGGACATTGCCGATGTTGTCGTCGGTCGATCCGCCGGCGGTCACGGAGGCGCGCGTCCAGGTGGTGCCGGCGTCCGCCGAGACCTGGACCCCGCTGTCGTTCGTGGTGAGGATCAGCCGCTGCGCGTTGCCCGGGTCGACGGCCAGGGAGATCAGGCCCCAGTCGCCGGCCTGGTCCGCGAACGACCAGGTCTGCCCGCCGTCGGATGACGACGCCACGGTCCGATCGCCGCTGATCGCGTAGACACGCTGGCCGGCGGCGGCCACCACGGCGGGCTCGAATCCGGACGGGGCCGCGCTCGCACCGGCCGCCGCCGGGAACGAGGTGACGGCGCTCCAGGTGACGCCGGCGTCGGTGCTGCGGAACAGACCGCGGTCCGTGCTCGCGAGCCAGGTGGTGGCGTCGATCGCCGCGACGTCGAGGATGTCGGGAGCCCAAGGGCCGCCCTGCGAGACGGCGGCGGTCGCGGGACCTGCGGCGAGGCCGAGAATGCTGAGGGCGAGGGCGAGGGGGAGGGGTAGTCGGCGCATGTGCGGAGTCTACGCTCCGCCGCCTCCGCGTGCCTCCGCCCGAGGCGGGCGGCGGATGCTGCCCGGCAGCACGGGCCCCGTCGGGCGCGCTGGTCGTCGTGACGTCATCGGGGGACTATCCAGCGTGACCCACAGCAGGGGTCGCCCTGGGCCTACCGGATCCGCCGCGACAGCGCCCGGTCGACCCGCTCGGTGGACAGCGCGAACAGCCCCACCCACGCCCACGGGGCGAGCTCGGGCCCGACCACGAGGGCGACGGGGATGGCCAGCGCGAAGCCGACGGGCACCGCGAAATCGCGCAGGGTCAGGTGCTCCTGGCCGGCGGCGTAGATGACGGCGAGGAGCAGGCTGACGATCGAGAACGTGCCCGCGTAGACGACGAGCGCCAGCATGTCGTCCGCGCTCTGCGCGTAGAGCGTCGTCGAGAACGGGATCAGGCAGAGCGTCAGCAGGAACGCGAAGTTGACGAGGACGATGCGGGTGGGCACCAGGTCGGGGAGCCCGCGCATGGCGTCGTGGTGGACCATCCAGAAGCGCGCGATCACGACGAAGCTGAGGACGAACAGCCCCAGCGACCCGACGGTGCCCGTGTCGAGGGCCTGCCAGAGCGACTCGCCGGGCGCGGGGTCGGGCGGATCGATCCCGAGCACGAGCAGGGTGATGGCGACGGCGATGACGCCGTCGGAGATGCCCTCGAGGCGCGAGCGGCGGATGCCGGAGTCGGGCGTGGTGTCCGCGGGCGCCGCCACGCCCCTAGGGTGGCATGGAGACCGGTCGCCGCCGCGGGCTCGCCGAGGCCTCCGGTTTCTGCCATCATCGACCGTCCGAGGAAAGGGGGAGCGGTGAGCAAGGAGACGATCTTCTACCCGCGCATCGCGGAGATGACGGGCGACTGGATGGGCCTGTTCGGCTACTGGGCGCCGGCGGTGGTCAGCGATCCCGCCGCGGAGTGGCGCGCCTGCCGCGAGACCGCGGCGCTGATGGACTTCTCGATGCTGCGCAAGGTCGAGATCGAGGGCGCGGGCGCACTCGACTTCATCAACACGCTCGTCACCCGCGACGTGTCAAGGCTCGCCCCCGGCCAGATCGCCTACGGCGCCCTCTGCGACGCGGACGGCAAGATGATCGACGACTGCACCGTCCTGGCGCGTAGCGGGGACCGCGTGCGCTTCTGCGGCGCCAACGACCGCGACTTCCAGCTCTTCGCGGCCGAGGCGCCGGCGGGCATCACCGTGCGCGAGGTCACCGACGCGTTCCCCCACCTGTGCCTGCAGGGGCCGAGGAGCCGGGAGATCCTGCAGTCCCTGACGGCGAGCGACCTCTCCAACGAGGCGTTCCCGTACTACACGTTCCGAGAGGACATCGAGATCGCCGGCGTGCCCGTGTTCATGACGCGGCTCGGCTACACCGCCGAGCTCGGCTACGAGCTGTGGGTCGAGGCCGCCCGCGCCCTCGAGCTCTGGGACGCGCTGATCGAGGCGGGCGCGGCTCACGGGATGGCCGTGATCGGCATGGTGGCGCTCGACCTCTTCCGCATCGAGGGAGGGTTCATCATCGGGGGCGTGGAGTACGACCCCACGGTGTCGCCGTACGAGTGCGGTCTCGGCTGGTCGGTCGACCTGGACAAGGGCGACTTCCAAGGGCGCGAGGGGTGCCTGCGTGATCGCGACGCGACGCGCCTGCGCCTGACCAGCGTGACGCTCGACGCGGGCGGTGATGCCGCAAGCGGCGCCCCGATCCTGATCGACGGCGCCGAGGCGGGCTTCGTCACCCAGGCCGTCGAGTCGCCGTACCTCGGCGGTCGCACCCTCGGCCTCGCCAAGCTCGACCGCGACGTGATCGAGCCGGGGCGGCCGCTGATGGCGCGCGTGGACGGCCGGGAGGTCGCCGGGGAGATCGCACAGCACCCGGTGTACGAGAAGGAGCGCCGCAAGGCCAAGCAGGGATAGCGCGCCGTGCCCTTGACGCGGCCAGGGGATTTCCGTAGGGTCGCCGCCTGTTCACCACTGGAGGGGGTTCCATGCGTACGTGGGGGAAATCGCTTGTACTGTCGATCGCCGTGCTCCTATGCATCGGCGTGCCGACCGCGGTGGCCTGTCCGGCTCCGCTCACGATGGGTGCGTCGCGCTCGGTCAACCTCGCCAACGGCGCGGGCACCAATCCGTTCTACTACACCGCAGACGGCGTCGCCGGGGCGACCAACTCGGGCAACCCGCACCTGCCGGGCTACTCCGGGTTCATGTCGACGGACAGCAACACGTTCCGCTTCGTCAACGTGAACGAGCAGGTGTTCACGATGATCGGCGAGGGCAAGCACGGCCTCTGGCGCATGCAGGAGGCCGGCTTCATCCGCGAGTACCTGATCGAGGGGAAGACGGGACTCAAGAAGGGCGCTGACATCAACGCCGCGGGCAACCTGGCCACCATCCGCTCGTCCTACTCGGCCTACATCGAGGGCGACGGGGAGAACTGGTCGGGCTACCGCTATCCCGACGACCGCGTCAACGACGCGGGCACGCTGAACTACATCGACCTTCCGATCACGCACGCGAAGTACGGCGGCAAGTACGCCAAGCACGTGCCGATCGATCTGCCGAGTTGGTACTGCACGATGTCCAACTACACCTTCCCGGAGGCGGCCGACGCGATGGAGTTCACGTTCAAGCAGAAGGGCGCGAACCAGATCGGCCCGCTGGGCGTGCGCGCGGGGCTCGACATCGATGAGCTCTACACCAACGTGCTGCGCCTGCAGACCTTCCCCGACGCCCGCAGCTGGGTGAACGTGGGCACCAAGCGCAAGGTGCACTGGAAGGCCGTCGACGAGAGCAAGACCATCTCGGAGTACTACCTCGTCGAGCGACCGTTCTTCAACGTGAAGTACCTGTTCGTCCTCGGCGTCTACGACAACAAGTCGAACGACGACTTCAGCTACGTCCGGCCGGACGGTGCGTACTACGACTCGCTGGTCAAGCGCGGGTTCACGGACCTCAAGACGACCGTGACCTACCACCCCCGCTTCGCCATGGAGGCGGAGAACGGCAAGATGCGCCCGGTCACCGGCACGGAGCTGTTCGGGATCAACCACCCAGACCGCCCGGGCGACAACGGCAAGAGCGGCGGCGGCGCCTGTCCGCTCAAGGGCGGTGACTGGGCCAACTACCCGAACACCGCGGGCGGTTCGGCCTGGCCGACGCAGTACGAGGAGATCACCCCGGCCTGCGACGGCGTCCTGCTCGACATCAAGTTCTACGCGAACCTCGACGGTGCGTCGTGGAACGACGAGACCAAGTACCTGCCCAATGCCGCGAGTGGCTCCAAGACCGTCACCTACAAGGTGAAGCCGGGCTACTACGGCAAGTTCACGGATCCCTACAACGTCGGCAAGGGGATCAAGAACCCTGACGCGCAGCAGGTCTACGCGAGCTTCCAGCTCACGTTCGACTCGGTGCGCAAGCCGGTCCGCTACCGCAAGTAGCCCCGGTTCGGAGACCTGATCGTGATCGCCCGGAGGGCCCGCTACGGCGGGCCCTCCGTCGTCTCCACCGGGGAGCGCCGCTGTGCGGCCGCGAGGTGCGGGGCCTGCGCGGCGCGCCACACCGCGTAGGCCCCGCTGCCTGCGATCAGGAGCGCGCCGACGACGGTCCAGCGGGTGGGCAGGTCGCCGAAGACGGCGAAGCCCCAGAGGACGGCCCAGAGCATCGCCGAGTACTCGAGCACGCCGATCCGGCCTGGCCCGGCCGAGCGATACGCGTAGACGATCAGGGTGCTGCCGATGCCGGCGATCGGGCCGCAGAGCGCGAGCAGGAGGAAATCCTCGCCCGAGGGCAGCGCCCACGGGCGCAGGAGGAAGCCGAGGCTGCCGGCGTCGCCGCCGGCGCCGGCGAGCGGGGCGAGCAGGGCGGAGGCGGCGAGCGCGCCGACGAGGTAGACGGCGTTCTGCTGCCACGAGATCACGGGCGCCGGGATGCCGCCGCCGACGCGTCGCGCCACGAGCTGCCCCGAGGCGTAGAAGGCGCCGGCCAGCACCGGCAGCGCGACGGCCCACGTCGTCTCGTTGGAGGGGTGCGCGATCACGAGCACGCCGCCGAAGCCGACCAGGACGGCGACCCAGCGCCGCCAGCCGGGGTGCTCGCCCGCGATCGGGCCCGACAGGGCGACCATGAAGAGCGGCGCCGTGAACCACAGCGCCACCGTCGTGGCGAGCGGCAGCTCGGCGAGGGCGAGGTAGAACGAGGTGTAGGCCGCGAGCATCAGGAGGCCCCGGCCGAGCAGCACGCGCGGGCGGTGGCGGCGCAGGAGCCCGAGCCCCCCGGCGCGCATGACCAGGTACGTGAAGATCGGCAGGGCGAAGGCCCCCCGGAAGGCGATCGTCTCCGTCACGGGGTAGGCCCCCGACATCGCCTTGATGATCGGGTCCTGGATCGAGAAGAGCGCGATGCCGCCGAGGAGCGAGGCCATCGCGAGGCGCTCGCCGCCGATCCGCGCGGGCACCGCGATCACGCCGGGCTCCGCGTGGCCGTGGCGCGGGTCATGGCGTAGGCGCCGCTGCCCACGATCAGGGTCGCGCCGATCACCGTGGCGGGGCCCGGCACCTCGCCGAAGAAGAGGAAGCCCCACAGGGCCGCCCAGATCAGGGCGGAGTACTCGACGGTCGTGACGGCGCCGGGCGGGGCGGAGCGGTAGGCCTGCGTGAGCAGGATCGTGCCCCCGACCGCGATCGGCCCGGTCAGGGCCATCAGGACGAGGGCGGTCGGCTCGGGCCACTGCCAGGCCCGCAGCAGGAAGCCGGCGGCGCCCTCGCCGCCGGTCGTGGCGAACGGCGCGATGACGAGCGCGAAGGCCGACGCCCCGACCAGGTAGACCGAGTTCTGGTGGAAGGACATGACGGTGGCCGACGCCGCGTCGCCGTAGCGCCGCGCCATCAGCTGGCCGGAGGCGTAGAAGGCCCCGGCGGCGAGCGGGAGGAGCACCGCCCAGTCGAGGTCGCCGCCGACGGGCCGGGCGATCACGACGGCCCCGGCGAAGCCGACGAGGACGGCGATCCAGCGGGCCGCCGACTGGCGCTCGCCCAGGACGAGCGGGGAGAGCGCAACGACCCACAGGGGCGCCGTGAAGTACAGCGCGACCACGTTCGCGAGCGGCATCTCGGGGAACGCGAGGAAGTAGCAGCTGTACGAGACCATGAAGATCACGCCGCGGGCGATCAGGGGGCCGGGGCGCTCGCGCCAGACGGCGCGCCAGTCGCGGGCCAGCCACAGCAGCACCGCGAAGATCGGCAGGGCGGCGAGCGAGCGGATCACGATCGCCTCCGAGACGGCGTAGTCCGCCATCACCGCCTTGATGATGGGGTCCTGCAGGCAGATGACCGCGACGCCGAGGGCGAGGACCCCCATCGCGCGGCGCGCGGAACCGCTCGTGCCCGGGGCGCTCACCCCGCCACCCTACCGACCGTGGGCGCCGTCTCCTGCTCCAGAATGTCGTACGTGGATACGGCTGAGTTCGAGGCGCGGGCGGCGCGCGCGGCGCGGATCGAGGACGCCTTCACCTGGCCGACGACGATCGCCGCGCTGGCCTGCCTGCCCGCGTTCCTCGCGCCCGTCGTGTCCTCCGACTCCGCTGTCAAGCACCTGGCCCACTGGGTCGACTGGGTGATCTGGGGCGTCTTCGCCGTCGAGATGGTCGTGATGCTGATCATCACCCCGGACCGGCGCGCGTTCCTCCGCTACCACCGCCTGATGGCCTTCATCCTGTTCGCGGCCTTCCCCGGCTTCGCGATCGTGTTCGCGCAGGTGCGCCTCGACGGTCTGACGCCGGCGCTCCTGCTCGTGCAGAAGCTGCTCAAGCTGGCCAAGGTCGACCGGCTGATCCGCAAGCGCGAGGTGCACGTGCGCGTGCCCGGGGGACGCTGGTTGCTCGTCGCACCCGCGATCGTGGCGGACGTCCTCGTCTGGCAGAAGCTCGGTCCCGCAACGGCGATCACGCTGGGGTTCGCACTGGTGCTGGCCCTGATCGGCCGCGGCCGCCGGCCCGACCCGGCCGAGCTCGCGCGCCTGCGCGAGCAGGTGGTCGAGGCGGGCCGCGGTGGCTGGCGCTCGCGCCGCGCCTAGGCGGCGGGGCCGATCACGGCCGGCGCGCCGTAGTGCAGGAGCGGCTGGGGCACGGCGACGGAGCCGTCCTCGCGCTGGTGCTGCTCGAGTACGGCGATCACCGTGCGCGAACTCGTGACGGCGGTGCCGTTGAGCGTGTGCACGGGCTGGGGGCCGCCGGAGGCGGGCCGGTAGCGGGCCTCGAGGCGGCGCGCCTGGTAGTCGGTGCAGTTCGAGCAGGACGTGAGCTCGCGGTAGCGGCCCTGGCCGGGCAGCCACACCTCGATGTCGTACTTGCGGGCCGCGGACGCGCCGAGGTCGCCGGCGGCGATGTCGACGACGCGGTAGGCGAGGCCCAGGGTCTGGGCGATCGTCTCCTCGAGGGCCAAGAGGCGCTCGTGCTCGTCCCAGGAGTCCTCGGGGCGCGTGAACGCGAACATCTCGACCTTCTCGAACTGGTGCAGCCGGAAGATCCCGCGCGTGTCCTTGCCGGCGGCGCCCGCCTCGCGGCGGAAGCACGAGGACAGGCCCGCGTAGCGCAGCGGCAGGTCGGCCTCGGCGAGGATCTCGCCGGCGTGCAGGGCGGCCAGGGGCACCTCGCTCGTGCCCACCAGGTAGAGGTCGTCGTCGGCGAGCTGGTAGACGCTCTGGCGGTCCGTCGGGAAGAACCCCGTCTGGTACATCGCCTCCTCACGCACCATGACGGGCGGCGCGACGGGGGTGAAGCCGGCCTCCTCGAGGGTGGCGAGGGCCATCCGCGAGATCGCCCACCACAGCCGCGCGACGTCGCCGGTCAGGTAGCCGAAGCGCGAGCCGGACGTGCGGGCGCCGCGCTCCATGTCGATGCCGGCCCCGGCGAGCTCGAGGTGGTCGCGCGGCTCGAACGCGAAGGCGGGCGGCTCGCCGACCCGCCTGACCTCGCGGGCGTCCTCCTCGGTCGAGCCGAGCGGGATGTCCGGGTGGGGGAGGTTGGGCACCACGAGCAGGGCGTCCGTGAGGCGCTTGTCGAGGTCCTTGAGCGACGCCTCGAGCCCGTCGAGCCCGTCCTTCAGAACGCGCATCGCGGCCGACGCCGCGTCGGCCTCGGCGGCCTTGGCCGGGTCGTCCTTCGCGGCGCGCTTGAGCTCGCCGATCGCCTCCGAGGCCCGGTTGCGCTCCGCGCGCAGGTCGTCGACCTGCGCCTGCAGGGCGCGGCGCTCCTGGTCGAGCGCGATCACGGGGTCGAGCAGGGCCTCGTCGCCGCGGCGGGCGAGCGCCGCCCGGACCGCGTCGGGCTCGGAGCGGACGAGGCGCAGATCGATCATGCCCGGAACCCTACCGGCGGCACGGCGTCACGCGCCGCGGCGGGCCTCGGCGATCGCCATCAGGACGCGCGGCACGCCGTCGTCGTGGATCGACGGGGCGACCCAGTCGGCGCGCGCGACGAGCTCGGGATGGCCGCCGCCGACCGCGATCCCGTAGCCGGCCCAGTCGATCAGCTCGAGGTCGTTCTCGCCGTCGCCGATGGTGACGCAGCGCGCCTGCTCGAGGCCGAGCAGGTCGGCCACGACCTGGCAGCCGGCGCCCTTGTGCACGCCGGGCGCGGCGACCTCGAGGTAGAACGGCAGCGACTTGGCGATGAAGGCGCGATCGCCGAAGCGGGGGACGAGCTCGTCGCGCAGGGCGTCCATGCGGGCCGGGTCGCCCGAGACCACGAGCTTCGTGACGGGGCGGTCGAGCCAGGCGGCGAGGTCGCCGACGGCGTTGACGGGGACGCGCGCGCTGGTCGCGTAGCGGCGCGCCTCCTCGTTGTCGGCGGCGACGTAGAAGGCGTCGCCCGTCATCACGTTGAGGTGCTCGCCCGTGGCCTGGATGGCGGCGATGATCTCGCGCGCGTGCTCGGGGTCGAGCTGCTCGTGGTGCAGGATCTCGCCCGTCGAGCGGCGCCCCACCAGCGCGCCCTGGAAGCAGATCACGGGGTCGGCGGCGTCGAGCAGGTCGGCGAAGCGGCAGGCCGACTGGAACATCCGGCCCGTGGCCACGACGACGGGCACGCCCGTCTCCTGCAGCGCGCGCACGGCCTCCTGCGCGGTGGGCAGGAGCTCGGCCTCATGGACGACGGTGCCGTCGAGATCGACGAAGACCGCGTCGATCCCGAGCGGGTCGAGCCCGTCGGGGAGGGGCACTACTGGCCGGCGTTCTCGGCCACGTAGGCCGAGACGTTCTTGATGTCGTCCTCGGACAGCTGGCCCGAGAAGGCCGGCATCGCGCCGCGGCCGTTGGTGACGATGTCGAGCACCTGGTCGTAGGACGGCTTCAGCTCGTCGAGGTTCGGGCCGACGTTGCCGGCCGAGCCGGCCGCCGCCAGGGTGTGGCAGCCGCCGCAGCCGCCGCTCTCCCAGACCGCCGCGCCCGCGGCCGCGTCGCCCTCGGCCGCCGCGGCGGTCTCGCCGCCCGCGTCCTCGGCCGTGGTGGCCGCGGCCTCGCCGCCGTCGGTCGCCTCGCCGCCCTCGTCGACCGGGGTGCCGACGGTGCCGGTGCCGATCGTGATCTCGCCGCCGATCGTGCCGGAGGCCTCCGTGTCGCCGCTGCCGCCGCAGGCGGTGAGGACGCCCATGCCGAGGGCGCCGAGGGCGATCAGGAGGAGGAGGAGGAGACGGGGCGTCTGCATGGCGGTGATGACCTTCTGCTCGGGGGATC
>JBEGMS010000229.1:0-5407 GCA_041182985.1 Actinomycetota bacterium | reverse complement strand
GCCGGCGGGGGCGGCCGCGACGGGCGCGTCGTCGGCGGCCAGAGCCGCGCACTCGTCGGCCCAGCGGCCCTCGACGAGGCCCGCGCAGGTCTCGCCCGCGATGAACTCGGGGGCGCGCATCACGATCCGGTGCATCGGCAGGAGCGTCTTCGGGCCGACGATCTCGTACTCGTCGAGCGCGCGGCGCATGCGCGCGATCGCGCGCTCCCGGCTCGTGTCCCAGACCAGCAGCTTCGCGACCATCGGGTCGTAGCGGTCGTTGATCTCGCCGCCCTCCTCCACGCCCGACTCGACGCGCACGCCCGGCCCGCTCGGCGGGCGGTGGCGCAGGAGCCGGCCCGGAGACGGCGTGAAGCCGTTGCCGGGGTCCTCGGCGTTGACGCGGCACTCGATCGCGTGGCCGCGCAGCACGATGTCCTCCTGGCGGTACCCGAGCGGGTGGCCCGCGGCGACGAGGATCTGCTCGCGCACGATGTCGACGCCCGTGACCAGCTCGGTGACCGGGTGCTCGACCTGGACGCGCGTGTTCATCTCGAGGAAGAAGAAGTCGCCGTGGCGGTCCAGCAGGCACTCGACGGTCCCCGCGCCGACGTAGTCGACGGCCTTCGCCGCCGCGACGGCCATCGCCCCCATCCGCGCGCGCAGGTCCCCGTCCACGGCCGGGGAGGGCGCCTCCTCGACGATCTTCTGGTGGCGGCGCTGCAGCGTGCAGTCGCGCTCGCCGAGGTGGATCACGTTGCCGTGCGTGTCGGCCATGACCTGGATCTCGACGTGGCGCGGGTCCTCGACGTACTTCTCGACGTAGACGGCGCCGTTGCCGAACCACGCCTCGCCCTCGCGCTTGGCGGCCTCGAGCGCGCGCTCGGCCTCGCCGGCCTCGTGCACCACCTTGAGGCCGCGGCCGCCGCCGCCCGCGCTCGCCTTCAGCGCGATCGGCCAGCCGTAGGCGTCGCCGAGCTCGACGACGCGCGCGGCGTCGGTGATCTCCTCGGTCGTGCCGGGCACGATCGGCACGCCGGCCTCCTGCATCAGGACGCGCGAGTTGATCTTCGAGCCCATCGCGTCGATCGCGCTCGCCGGCGGCCCGATCCAGACCAGCCCCGCCGCCTCCACCGCGGAGGCGAAGGGCGCGCTCTCGGCGAGGAACCCGTAGCCGGGGTGGATCGCCTGCGCACCCGTGCGCCGCGCCGCGTCCACGATCCGCTCGATGTTGAGGTACGACTCGCTCGGGGCGGCCGCGCCGAGCAGGACCGCCTCGTCGGCGTAGCGCACGTGCGGGGCGTCGGCGTCCGCCTCGGAGTAGACGGCGACCGCGCCGACGCCGAGCTCGCGCAGCGCCCGGAAGACGCGGATCGCGATCTCGCCGCGGTTGGCGACCAGCACCCGCTCGAAGGGCGGCGTCATCCGCGCATCCCGTCGTCGACGAGCTCGCGCGCCGCCTGCCGGCGCCACGCGCTCGCGTGCGCCGGATGCCCGGCGATCGGGGCCTCGCGCTCGACGCGGACGAGCGCGGCGTCGATCGCGCGGCGCTCCTCGCGCTCGCGCTCCTCCGGGGTGCGCTCGCTCACAGGGGGATGTTCCCGTGCTTGCGGCGGGGGCGCTCGACGCGCTTGGTCTGGGCCGCCTCGAGGGCGTCGACCAGGGCGTGGCGCGTCTCGCGCGGGAGGATCACGTCGTCCACGAAGCCGCGCTCGGCGGCCGTGAAGGGGTTCGCGAAGCGCGCCTTGTACTCGGCGACCAGCTCCTCCTTGCGGGCGACCGGGTCGGCCGCCTCGGCGAGCTCCTTGCGGTAGACGACGTTGACGGCGCCGTCCGGGCCCATCACCGCGACCTCCGCCGTCGGCCAGGCGAGGTTGACGTCGGCGCGCAGGTGCTTCGAGCCCATCACGTCGTACGCGCCGCCGTAGGCCTTGCGCGTGATCAGGGTCAGCTTCGGCACGGTCGCCTCCGCGTAGGCGTAGAGCAGCTTCGCGCCGTGGCGGATGATGCCGCCCCACTCCTGCTCGGTGCCGGGCAGGAAGCCGGGCACGTCGACGAGGGTGACGATCGGGATCCCGAAGGCGTCGCAGGTGCGCACGAAGCGCGCGGCCTTCTCCGAGGAGGCGATGTCGAGCACGCCCGCGAGCTGGCCCGGCTGGTTGCCGACGATGCCGATCGGGTGCCCGTTGAGGCGCGCGAACCCGGTCAGGATGTTCATCGCGTAGGCGGGCTGGATCTCCAGGAAGAGGCCGTCGTCGACGATCGCCCGGATCACCTGGTGCATGTCGTACGGCTTGTTGGGCGAGTCGGGGATCAGCGTGTCGAGCTCCGGGCAGAGCCGGTCCGGCGGGTCGTCCGTCGGCGCCCACGGCGGGGCGTCGAGGTTGTTCTGCGGCAGGAACGACAGGAGCGCGCGGGCGTCGGCGATGCAGGCCGCCTCGTCCTCGGAGACGAGGTGGCAGACGCCCGACCGCTCGGCGTGCGCGTCGGCGCCGCCGAGCTCCTCCATCGAGACCTCCTCGCCGGTCACGGCGCGCACCACGTCGGGGCCCGTGATGAACATGTGGGAGGTCTCGCGCACCATCAGGATGAAGTCGGTGATCGCGGGCGAGTAGACCGCGCCGCCGGCGCAGGGGCCCATCACGAGCGAGATCTGGGGGATCACCCCGCTCGCGTCGACGTTGCGCTGGAAGATGTCGGCGTAGCCGCCCAGGGAGACGACGCCCTCCTGGATGCGCGCCCCGCCCGAGTCGTTGATGCCGATCACGGGGCAGCCGTAGCGCAGCGCCTGCTCCATGACCTTGCAGATCTTCTCGGCGAAGGCCTCCCCGAGCGAGCCGCCGAAGACGGTGAAGTCCTGCGAGAAGGCGAACACACGGCGCCCGTGGACGAGGCCGTGCCCGGTGATCACGCCGTCGCCGTACGGCCGCCGGTCGGCGAGCTCCGCGTTGCGGTGCTGCACGTAGCGGTCGATCTCGCGGAACGTGCCCGGGTCGAACAGCGCCTCGATCCGCTCGCGCGCGAGGCCCTTGCCGCGGGCCCGCTGGCGCTCGGCGGCCGCGGGGTCCGGCTGCGCGGACGCGGCGCGCAGCTCCTCGAGGTGCTGCAGGCGCTCGGCGGTCGTACCGGGTTCGTGGCGGTCGGTCACGGGGAGGCCTCTCTCCTGCCGGGGACGCCGGGCAGGATAGCGACGGCGGCGCTCAGCGGTCGTGCGTGCCCCACGCCTCGCGCAGGACGCCGCAGACCTCGCCGACGGTGGCGTGCGCGGCCAGCGCGGCGCGCATCGGCTCGAGCAGCGGCGCCCCGTCGCGGTCGGCCGCGGCGCGCACCGCGGCCAGCGCGGAGTCGACGACACCGGCGTCGCGGCCGGCGCGCAGGGCCTGGACGCGGGCGACCTGCTCGCGCTCGAGCGCGGGGTCGAGACGGTGGATTGGCACCTCGGGCTCCTCCTCGGAGCGGTAGCGGTTGACGCCGACGACGACGTCCTCGCCGCGCTCGAGGCGCATCTGGGTGCGGTAGGCCGACTCCTCGATCTGGTCCTGCACGTAGCCCTGCTCGATCGCGGCGACCGCGCCGCCGAGCCGGTCGATCTCCGCGATCAGCTCGAGCGCGCGCGCCTCGAGCTGGTCGGTCAGGTCCTCGACGTACCAGGAGCCGCCGAACGGGTCGGCCGTGGCCGGCACGCCCGACTCGTGCAGCAGCACCTGCTGCGTGCGCAGGGCCAGCGTGGCGGCGTGCTCGGTGGGCAGCGCGAGCGCCTCGTCGAAGCCGTTCGTGTGCAGGGACTGCGCCCCGCCCGCGGTGGCCGAGAAGGCCTGCAGGGCGACGCGGATCAGGTTGACCTCGGGCTGCTGCGCCGTCAGGGTCGAGCCGCCCGTCTGCGCGTGGAAGCGCAGGATCAGGCTGCGCTCGTCCTGGGCGCCGAAGCGGTCGCGCATGATCGACGCCCACATCCGCCGGGCCGCCCGGAACTTCGCGACCTCCTGGAAGACGTCGTTGTGGGCGTTGAAGAAGAAGCTCAGCCGCGGCGCGAACGCGTCCACCTCGAGGCCCGCGTCGACGGCGGCCTGCACGTACGCGATGCCGTTGGCGAGCGTGAAGGCGAGCTCCTGGACGGCGGTCGAGCCCGCCTCGCGGATGTGGTACCCGGAGATCGAGATCGTGTTGAAGCGCGGCAGGCGCTCCTTGGCGTAGCGCATCGTGTCGACGGTCAGGCGCATCGACGGCCGTGGCGGGTAGATGTAGTTCCCGCGCGCCGCGTACTCCTTGAGGATGTCGTTCTGGATCGTGCCGCTGAGCGACTCCGGGGCCGCGCCCTGGCGCTCACCGGCCAGCTCGTAGAGGAGCAGCAGCACCGAGCCCGGCGCGTTGATCGTCATCGAGGTGGAGACCTCGGCCAGCGGGATCCCGGCGAACAGCCGCTCCATGTCCTCGACCGAGTCGATCGCGACGCCGGTGCGGCCGACCTCGCCGAGGCTGCGCGGGTCGTCCGAGTCGAGCCCGAGCTGGGTCGGCAGGTCGAACGCCGTCGACAGGCCCGTCTGGCCGCGCTCGAGCAGGAGGCGGAAGCGCTCGTTCGTCTCCTCCGCGCTCGCGAAGCCCGCGTACTGGCGCATCGTCCACGCGCGCGAGCGGTAGCCGTCGGCGCGCACCCCGCGGGTGTAGGGGAACGCGCCCGGGCGGCCGACGCGATCGACCCCGGGGCCCTCGCAGACGGCCGGGACGGGGATGCCGGACTCGGTGGTCGTCTCGTCGCTCACGGGACCGGCAGCGTAGCCGGACCCGCGCCCCCGGACGCCCGTAGACTGCCGGCATGGCCACCGTCGACGTCCGCCTCTTCGCCGGGCTGCGCGAGCGCGCCGGCACCGGCCGCGCGACCGTAGAGGTCGAGCCGGGCGCCCCCGTGGCGGCCGTCTGGGACCTGCTCGGGCTCGGCGAGCGCCCGCCGGGCATCGCCTACGCCGTCAACCGCGCCTACGTGGAGGCCGACCACGCCCTCGCCGACGGCGACGAGGTGGCGCTGATCCCGCCCGTCTCGGGCGGCTCCGAGGCGCCGCGGATCGGCGTGCGCCTGAGCCCCGACCCGCTCGACATCGCCGACCTCCACGCCCGCGCGAACGACCCGCGCGCCGGCGCCCAGGCCGCCTTCACCGGCACGGTTCGCAACCGCACCGCCGAGAAGGAGGTGCTGCGGCTGGAGTACGAGGCCTACGACGTCCCGCTCGCCGGTCCGGTTGCGGACCGTGCCGGTGAAGGCGGCCTGGGCGCCCGCGCGCGGGTCGTTGGCGCGCGCGTGCAGGGCGGCGATGTCGAGCGGCTCGGCCTGGATGCGCACGCCGATGCGCGGGTCGTCCGCGCCGCCGGAGACGGGCGGGATCAGCGCGACCTCGTCGCCGTCCCGGAGCGGGTGCCCCTCGTCCACGTAGGC
>JBEGMS010000228.1:0-2797 GCA_041182985.1 Actinomycetota bacterium | reverse complement strand
GCTCGCTCCTGCGGACCGCCGCCCGCGAGCGCTGGACCGTCGAGACGGAGCTCTCCGAGCTCGACGCCGACGGGCGCGGCACCGTCATCCACCGCATCGACATGGGCGGCGTGGCCTGCCGGGCCGTCGTCTTCTCGGACGTGATCGCGGAGGAGGATCGCGATGACCGGGTGGTCGCGAAGCACTGGGACGCCGCGATCGCCCTGGTGGCCGGGCCGATCGACGCCGATCGCCTCGCGGAGCTCGCGGCCAACGTGCCGCGGCAGGAGGACGGCCGCGCGCCGGCCGGCACGCTGATCTGGGGTCGCGCGAACCGCAGCGCCCGCTACTTCGACTACGTGGTCGGGCGGCTCGCGGAGGGCCTCCAGCCGGAGCCCGACCGGGTCGGCGATGCCGCCTACCTGATCCGCTCGACCGCCTTCTACGCGAACGGCAAGTGGGGCCTCGCCGACTACGACGGCATCGCCGAGGACCATCCGCTGCGGCTGCCGTACCGGGCGCAGATGCTGTGCGCGTGGCTCCTGCGCGAGACGTCGCTGCAGCTCGTCGAGCACTGCGCGCGGGCCCGCTCCGACCGCGCCGTGCCGCTCGCGGGCGAGTGGCGGCGCCACTTCGGCATCGGCAACGCCACCGGCCTCGGAATGGTGCCGTACGTGATCGTGCACCCCCGCGTGATGCACGCCTGGGTGCTGCGCCGCGAGCTCGCCCTCGCCCACGCGCTCCGGCGCGAGCCCGCGGTGGGCGACCTCGAGCGGCTCGTCGGACTGCTCGAGCGCACCCACCGCTACCTCGGCGAGCAGACCCGGCTCGAGACCGCGCCCTACCGGACGGGGCCCGAGCTCGCGGCCGGGCTCGAGCCCGTGCTCGCGCGGACGCGCGCGCTGGCCGCGGATCCGTCGGCCGAGGCGCCCTTCCGCGATCTGCACGAGCGGGCCGCCGCCGAGGGCATCGAGGTGCGCCAGGTCGTCGACGCGCTGCTCGTCGAGCTGGACGACGGCCTCGACGACGCCCTGGACGCGCTCCTGCCGGTCGACGAGCGGCTCGACCTCGACCCGGCGCGCACCTGCGGCGAGCTGCTCGCGCGGATCGAGGCCGACTACGGCTGGATCGACGCCTTCGCCTTCGACGACCCCGTCGAGACGGACATGTTCTGGTTCTACTCGGAGGACAACCAGGAGCCGCGCCGGGCCCGCTCGGGCGAGCCCGGCGAGGACGTGCAGATGCCGATCGGCGTCGCCCGCGCGGTGGCGGAGCTGCGCGAGGACCTGCGCGCCTGCGATCCCGACCTGCCGGTCGGCGATCTCCTCGTCGAGCGGCCGTGGCGGGTCGGCACGGTGGAGCGCATCGAGGGGCTGGCGGACCACGCCTACGCCGAGGCGCGGGTCAACCCGCTCTCGTCCCGCTTCATCCCGCTCGACCTCCAGCGCTTCCAGCTCGCCTGCTACGGCATGGACAACTTCGACCCGCAGTCGACGGACTGGCTGCGCGTCACCCTCTACGGGGGCGCGCCGCGGGCCGAGGACGTCGCGGCCGGCGTGGACGACGACTGGCTCTTCTCGCCGCGCCCGGCGGCGACCGCGTGACGTCCGCGCCCGGGCCGGTCGTCGACGGCCTCCAGATCAACGACTGGTCGCGCGAGATCCTGCTCGAGTGCCGCGCGGGCGGGATCGACGCCGTCAACGCAACGTGCGCCGTCTGGGAGGGGGCCGACGAGACGCGCGGGCAGGTCGCCGCGCTGCGGGGGATCGTCGAGGCCAACGCCGACCTCGCGCTGATCGCGTCCGACACGGGCGACATCGCGCGGGCCCGGGCGGAGGGGCGCACGGCGATCCTGCCGGGCTTCCAGAACGCCTCGCCGTTCGAGCGCGACGCCGACCTCGTCGACGCCTTCCACGCCGACGGCGTGCGCATCGCCCAGCTCACCTACAACCGGCGCAACGAGGTCGGAGGGTCCTGCTACGACCCGGTCGACGAGGGGCTGACGGCGTTCGGGGCCGAGGTGATCGGCCGCATGAACGCCGTCGGGATGCTCGTCGACCTCTCGCACGTCGGCGACCGCACCTGCCGCGAGGCGGTCGAGGCCTCGGCCCGGCCGGTCGCGATCACGCACGCCAACCCGCGCTCCTTCGTCGACGTGCCGCGCAACAAGCCCGACGACGTGATCGGGGCGGTCACCGCGCGCGGCGGCGTGATCGGCGTCTGCCTGTACCCGGCGGTGGCCGGGGCGGACCCGACGCCCGAGCGCTTCTGCGCGATGGTCGCGGACCTCGCCGAGCGGGTCGGGGTCGAGCACGTCGCGATCGGCACGGACTGCACGCGCGGCTGGGGCGACGACTACCTGCTCTACCTGCGCAGCGCCCGGCGCGAGCCCGAGCCCGGCGAGGAGCTGCCGCGCTGGCCGGAGTGGCCCGCCTGGTTCCGGGTCCCGGCCGACATGCCCGCCCTGCGGGCCGGCCTCGAGGCGGCGGGGTTCGATGCGGCGTCGGCGGACCGGGTGATGGGCGGCAACTGGCTGCGCCTCCTCGACGAGGTGCTGGCCCCGGCATGACCGCGGGTCGCGAGCGGGTCGCGGTCGGCGAGATCGCCGTCGAGGTGGCGCGCGCGTTCGTCGCCGCGGGCGCATCCTCCGGCGAGGCGCGGGTCGCGGGCGACGCCGCGGCCCGTGCGGAGGTGCACGTCGGCGGGGGCGTGGCGCTCGCCGCCGAGGGCCTCGGTGCGGTGCCGTCCGCACGCGTCGGGCTCGCGGTGGAGGCGGGGGATCCCCCGCGGCTCGTCGATCCGGCGGATCGGGCCCTGC
>JBEGMS010000227.1:0-5408 GCA_041182985.1 Actinomycetota bacterium | reverse complement strand
CTGCCCGCGCGTCTGCGCCGCCTCGCCGGCGTGCCCGTGACCCTCTTCTTCGTGGCGTTCCTGTCGGCGATCGCGAACGCCGACTCGCCCACCCGGATGGTCAACTACCTGGAGGCCCTCGTTGGCCTCTGACCCGATGCCCCCCGATCGCCCGCGCGTCCGCCGCGTCTACGGCCTCCTCGCCGTGCTGGTCCTCGCGGGGCTGGGCGTGCTCGTCTGGTGGAGCGACCGCCCCGCCGTGCGCTACGCCGTGATGCCCTGCCAGTACGCGGCCCTCTACGCCATGGACGGCCCGGCCGCCGCCGTCGTGCTCGGCTCGTCGCGCTCGCAGTACGGCGTCGACAACGCCACCCTGGCCCGTGACCTGGGCCTCGACCCCGCCACCGCCCCGGTGGTCAACGTGGCCCGGGGCGGGCGCGGCCCCGGACAGCTCTACCAGCAGCTCGTCGACCTCGACCGGTCACGCGGCATCGACGGCCCGATCCTGTTCGAGGTCTCGCCCGAGGACACGGCCTTCTGGCGCCGGACGCCGCTCTACTACCAGTACTACCCGGGCTTCGCCCGCGCGGTCCCCCTCGAGCGGGTCGTGGCCGACTGGTCGTCGAAGCCCCGCGAGCCTCTCTACAGCCGCGCCCGCGACCTCGCAGACGACCTCCTGACCCGGGTCGACACCGCCCTCGACGTGCTCGTCACGGGCGGCTGGCGGCGCAACGCGAGCCGCGCCACCGCGGCCGCCGCGCCGATCGACTGCCGCACCCGCCTCGACGATCGGACGACGCCCGGCGAGCGGCGCCAGCTGATCCGCGCCGAGAAGGCGCTCGAGCGCGCCCACGGCAAGGGCGCCACGTGGCGCGACCAGCCGCCCGCACCCGACGAGCTCGGCCGCGTCAACCAGGACCGCCAGCTCGCCTACCTCGCGGACGTCCGGCGCTTCGCCGCCGAGCACGGCCTGCCCGTCGTCTTCTACGCCCTGCCGAGCTACCTCGGGGCGCCCGTGGCGCCCGAGACGCAGGCCCGCTTCGAGGAGGCGGTCGGCGCGCCCCTGGCCGTGCCGCCCGACGCACTGCTCGACGACCTCGCCGAGCGCGGGCTCTGGCGCGACGCCCACCACCTCAACGGCGCGGGGGCAGGGCTCCTGACCGGGTGGCTCGCCGCGGAGGCGCGCCGCGCGCGCGGCTAGCCGATGCCCTGGAGGCCCGCCGCGGCCCGCTTCCACGCGCCGTACGAGGGCTTGGGCGAATCGTCGAGCTTGCGCAGACCGGTGGTGTACCACTTGCCCGCCGGCTTGGGGTTGTCGTCGCGCAGCAGGAACCAGGCCAGCCGCTCGACCTGCGGGATCTGACGCATCCGCGCGATCGACTGCGACACGAACGTCGCCTGCTGCGCGAAGGACACCGTCGTCTGCCTCTGGCGCGGCGCCGGCGTGTTCCAGCCGAACTCGGTGACCCAGACCGGGTACCTGCGCCCGAAGATCTGATTGGCCAGCGCGACGAACGCATCGAGGTTGCCGATCGCGATGTAGGCCGGGTTCGTCCGGCTCTGCGTGGCGCCGTCGCGGACGCCCTTGGCCGCGACCTTGTTGTACGGGTGGACCGACAGCACCGTGAACCTGGCCCCGGCCTGCCGCATGCCGCGCAGGAAGTCGATCGGGTTGACGCTGTTGCGCCCGCCCGTCTTGTAGAGCGCGCCGGCGACGATGGTGGGCGTGAAGGGGACGGCCTGGCGCACCTCGGCACCCATGGCGTTGAGGAGCGCCGTGTAGTTGCGCGGCGAGACGGCCACGCCGTCCTGGAACTGGGGGCGCAGCGCGAAGTAGCCGTTCGGCTCGTTCCAGGCTTCCCACGCGGTGACGCGGGGCAGCGGGGCGGTGGCGCCGACGGGCGTGAACGTGCCGGAGTAGCGCGTGGCCGCGGCGTAGGCGAAGGCCTTCCAGTCGGCCAGCTTCGGCATCGTGGCCGTGTAGCCCTTGGCGTTCGGGGTCTTCGACGCCCACCGCGGCGTCGCCCACAGCGTGAACATGATGTTGTCCTGCAGGCCCGCGGCGACGGCGTTCCGCACGAACGCGTCGGTCTGCGTCCAGTTGTAGGCCGGGTCGGCCGGATCGCGCGGGCTGCGCGGCTTCGTCGGGGCGACGTGCTTCCACTGCAGGTCCCAGCGCATGAAGCCGACGTTCAGGTCGGACGCCTCCGACCAGAAGGGGCCGGGATAGGTCGACGCGTAGGCGTTGTCGAGGAACCCGACCCGCAGTTTCGCGTTCGCGGAGGCGACGGCGGGTGCAGCGAGGGCGCAGGCGATCGCCAGGGGGATGACCAGGTGACGCAGGCGGCGGGTGGTGGGTTCGGGCTTCATCGACATCCGGAGTTCGACGGGGACGCACCCCATCCTGCCACGGGTCTGCGGTAAAACCCCCGGGCCGTCACCGCTCCGCCACGACGGCGCCCTACCCGCCCGTGCTCACCGCCTCGGGGTCGCGCCAGAGCCGCTTGCGCCACGGCGGCACCGCCGCCGGGTCGTAGCGCAGACGCAGGGCCGGCGCGGTGTCGGCGGGGACCAGCCGGAGGCGCGAGCCGTCGAGCTCGGCGAGCGTGCCGTTCCAGCGGTCCAGCGGCGCGTCGATGCCGACGGGCGCGAACCCCATCGCGTGCGACCCGGCGGCCCGGTGGACGCGCGGGCGGCCCGTCAGGGGCCGCCAGCCCGGGTCGCCGCGCCACCAGGGCCTGAGTCCCACCACCCCCTGGTGCGCCGTCACCCGCACGGACACCATCCCGGCGTCCGTGATGCGGACGATCACGCCCTCCCAGTCGTCGGGGTGGTAGCCGAGCCGGTCGGCCACGGGCGCGTGCGTGGCCCGCGAGTCCGGGTAGTAGAGCCAGTACTGCAGGTAGGTGACGCCGGGCCGGTCGACGACGTGCGTGAACGCGACGGGGAGGCCCGTGCCGAGCGCGGCGCAGGCGGGCCGGCGGCAGACCGCCACGTCGACGGGCACCGCCGTGTCCTCGCCCCAGCGGTCGCGCTCGAGGATCAGGGTCGGGGCGTGGCGGCGCAGGAGCGGCCCGTACCGGTCGGAGCGCAGCGCCCAGCGGTCGTCGCGGCGCTCGGCGCGCTCGCCCGGCAGGGCCCGGGCGATGCGCTCGGCCCAGCCCGCCCCGGCGCCCTGCGCGGCGGCCACCGCCATGGCGCCTACAAGCGCGACGAGGCCGAGCAGGAGGACGAGCTCGAGCGTGGCCTGGGCGCGGCGCATGCCGCGAGCCTCGCCGCTGACGGGCGGGCGCCGGGCGCGCGCTTCAGCGCGTCACGCGCACGGGCCGCACGGGGTCCGCACCGGCGGTCGCCGGGGCCGCGCCGCTACGGCCGGAAGCCGAGGTAGCCGTCGCGCGGGCGCTCCTGCACGGGGAGGCCGCGACGACGGGCGAGCCGGTAGGTGATCGAGTCGGTCAGGATCAGGAGCGGGATCATCACGCCCGTCAGGATCAGGGCCTGCATCGCGTCCTGGACGGGCGAGGTGTCCCCCTGCGACAGCACGAAGCGCATCAGGACGAACCAGATCAGGCCGAAGATCGGGGCGCGGATCAGGGCCCGCTTGAGCGTCGGGAACGGCACCGGCTTGCGGGCCCGGGCGGCCGAGGAGCCCTTCGCGCGTCCCCTCGACCCCTTCTTGCCCTTCTGCTCGGCCGCGGCGGCCGTGCGCGCCTCCTTCTCGTCGATCTGGGGCGAGCGGGGCCGCTCGACCCCGTGGCGGCGGAAGCGCTCCTGCTTGCGGCGCTGCTTGTCGGTGGGCATGCGGGCAGCATAGTCGCGCCCCGGCCCGCGGAGGCGTCCGGATTCGGGCAGCCGCCCGGTATGCTCCCCGTCGGATGGCGATGATCGCACCCGAGCGGATCACGTGGGGCGAGCTGCGCTCCCGCGCCCAGCACCTGCGCACCCGCGCCGTCGCCGCCGGCGAGGCCGGATTGAGCCTGCGCGTGCACGACCTGCTCGAGCTCCTGCCCCTGCCGTACGACCCCGAGCCGCTCCCCGACGACGCCACGGACGAGGAGGTCGCGGAGGCCGAGCGCGAGCCGCTCGACTTCGCCGAGGACGTCCTCAAGCGCCACGGCGTGCGCTGCCGGCCCGCCCCCGGCGACGTCGGGACCGACGGCGTCGTCGTCCTGCGCCCCTCGAACCGCTACGCCATGCAGGGCGCCGTCGGCCTCGGCGTCCTCGCCCTCGCCGCCGCCGTCGTGACCAGCAAGGTCGCCCTCGCCGTCTTCGTGCCCGTGGTCCTGATCGGCGCCTGGCTCGCGTGGCGACAGGCCCACTGGCTCGACCGCTGGGTGCCCCGGTTCGTGCCGCGCGGGCGCATCATGGGAGCGCTCCTGATGCTGATCCTGCTTGCCGTCGCGTCCGTCGCCGCGGTGCAGCCCGGCCGAATCTGGCTCCGCGACCGTGGTGAGCGCCAGACCGCCTTGACGCTCGCCGCCCAGGCCAACGCGCAGATCGACGCCGGCGACCTGATCGGAGCGAGAGGCTCCGTCAACGGAGCGCTTGGACAGGCTCCCGAGCTCGGCGAGGTCCAGGCGGTGCGCGACCGCCTCATCGTGGCCGAGATCAACGCGCACGCGAGCGCCGTCGCCAACGCGACTTTCGCCTCCCAGAACGCCTACGACCGCGCCGAGGCGGCCTACGCCGCGGGCGACTGGCAGGAGGCGATCGACGGCTTCACGGCCCTCGGCGGCTTCGCCGACGCCCCGACGCGCCTCGCCGCCGTCCGCGCCGATGCCGCGGAGGCCACGCTGGCCCGGGTCGAGGCCGCCCTGGCCGCGGGCGACGCCGCGGGCGCCTTCGACCTCTACTCCGACGCCGTCGTCTTCGACCCGCAGGTCGCCGACCGGGCGCTCGTCAAGCGGATCGCCGACGCCCTGTCGGGGTCGTAGCCCCGCGCGGCCGGGGCACCTCTACGCTTCCCCCGCGGTGGACCTCGACGTCATCTTCCTCGGCACGGCCGGCTCCGTGCCGTCCGCCAACCGGCAGACCGCGGCCACGCTGATCCGCCGCGGCGGCGAGCGCATCCTCGTCGACTGCGGCGAGGGCACCCAGCGGCGCCTGATGCAGTCCGTCGCGGGCCTCTCCGACATCGACGTGATCCTCCTGACCCACGGCCACGCCGACCACATCCTCGGCCTGCCGGGCCTCCTGCGCACCTTCGCCCTGCGCGAGCGCACCGCGCCGCTGTCGCTCTACGGCCCCGAGGGCACGAAGGCCCTGCTCGGCGCGCTCGGCCCCGTGATGGGCAAGCTGCCCTACCCCTTCGCCGTCGTCGAGCTCGAGCCCGGACAGGAGGTCGCGGGCGACGGCTACCGGCTCGAGGCGATCGGCACCCGCCACCGCGTGCCGAGCGTCGGCTGGGCGCTCGTCGAGGAGGACCGCCC
>JBEGMS010000226.1:0-4808 GCA_041182985.1 Actinomycetota bacterium | reverse complement strand
GAGGCCCGCGAGCTCGGCGGCGAGGCCCGCGTCGAGCTCGGCGGCGCGGCACCAGTGCTCGCGCACGCCGGGCAGGTCGGCGCGCTCCACGCAGGCCACCCCGAGCCGCCAGAGCGCATCGGGGTTCTCGCGCTCGGCCATCCGCCCGAGCAGGACCTGGCGGCGCGGGTCTGGTGGGTCCTGGCGCGGGCGGCGGGCAGCGCCGAGGCCGCGGCGCTCCTCGAGCGCCACGGCCCCGACGCGCCCTGACTCAGCCCTCCTGCTCGGCCTTGGCGGCGGCGAGCATCGCGTGGATCATCGCGTGCTTGGGCACCAGCGGCTTGGGGTAGGCCGTGCGGCTCTGGGTGAGGCCGCAGTCGAGCAGCGCGTCCGCGATCTTGTACGACAGGGGGCCCGGGTTGATGATCGGGACCGGCAGGTGCTCGGCCAGGTAGGCGTGCGACTGGTGCATCGTGGTGGAGCCCAGGCAGATCACGTCCGCGCCATCCTCCTCGACGAGCTGCATCGCGGCGGCGAGCAGCTTCGGGAAGACGACCTCCTCCTTGCCGCCGAGCAGGTTGACGACATCCGGCGGGGTGTCGATGTGGCGGATGCCGGCGCACTTGTCCATCAGGCCGAGCTCGCCGACGCCCTTCCTGTAGATCGACGCCCACGGCCCCCACTGCGTCAGCACCCCGAACCGGTTGCCGAGCATCAGCGCCGTCAGGTACGAAGCGCGGCCCGGGCCGATCACGGGGATGTCGAGCTCGCAGCGGATCGCGTTGACGCCCGAGTCGGACATCGTGTCGATGCAGATCGCGTCGTAGCCCTCGTCCTGGATGCGCAGCGCGCACTCGAGCATGCCGAGGTCCGCGAGGATCCAGTCGTGGTAGTTCTCGTACCACTGCGGGCCCGCCGAGATCGGCACGTACTCGAACTCGATGCCCGGCCCCCAGCTGACCGAGTTCTGCTGCGCGCGCCGGCCGGCGAGGCCGGTCTCGTCGAACGCGAACGGCACCAGCACCGCGATCCGCTTGCCCATGTCCATCTCCCCCTGTCTCGTTTGGTGGTCGTCGGCTCTCAGCCGACCAGTTCGCGCACGTCCGCGATGCGGCCCTCGACGGCCGCGGCGGCGGCCATCGCGGGGCTCATCAGGTGCGTGCGCCCGAGGCGCCCCTGGCGCCCCTCGAAGTTGCGGTTGGAGGTCGAGGCGCAGCGCTCGCCCGGGGCGAGGATGTCCTCGTTCATGCCGACGCACATCGAGCAGCCCGCGTCGCGCCACTCGGCGCCCGCCGCGACGAAGACGTCGGCGAGGCCGCGCCGCTCCGCCTCCTCCTTGACGGCCATCGAGCCGGGCACCACGAGCACCCGCACGCCGTCCTTGACCTTGCGCCCGCCGAGCACCCGCGCCGCCGCCTCGAGGTCCTCGATGCGGCCGTTCGTGCAGGAGCCGATGAAGACGCGGTCGACGGGCAGGCCCAGCAGCGGCTCGCCCGCGGTCAGGCCCATGTAGGCGAGGGCGCGCTCGTCGCCCTCGCTCGCGGGCGCCGGCACGGGCTCGGTGACGGGCACCGACTGACCCGGGTTGGTGCCCCAGGTGACGGTCGGGGCGAGCGCGCCGACGTCGACGACGACCTCGCGGTCGAAGACGGCGTCCGGGTCGGTGCGGTAGCCGCGCCAGCGCTCCACCGCCGCGGCGAAGTCGGCGGGGACGCACGGGCGCCCCTCGAGGTAGGCGAAGGTCGTGTCGTCGGCCGCCACGAGCCCGGCGCGGGCGCCGGCCTCGACGGTCATGTTGCAGACCGTCATGCGGCCCTCCATCGAGAGCGCCTCGATCGCGGGCCCCGCGTACTCGACGAAGTGCCCCGTGCCGCCGGCGGTGCCGATCTGCCGGATCAGGGCCAGCACCATGTCCTTCGCGGTCACGCCCTCGCCGCGCGACCCGGTGAAGGTGACGCGCAGCTGCGGCTGGCGGTCCTGCACGAGCGTCTGGGTGGCCAGGACGTGGCCGACCTCGCTCGTGCCGATCCCGAAGGCCAGCGCCCCGAAGGCGCCGTGCGTCGAGGTGTGCGAGTCGCCGCACATGATCGTCATGCCGGGCTGCGTGAGGCCGAGGTCGGGGCCGATCACGTGCACGATCCCCTGCCCGCTCGAGCGGTAGCGCAGGTACGGGACCCCGAAGTCGGCGACGTTGCGCTCGAGCGCCTCGACCTGCAGGCGCGCCATGTCGTCGGCGATCGGCAGCGCCCGGCCCGCGGTCGGCACGGCGTGATCGGCGGTGGCCACCGTGCGGTCGGGGCGGCGCACGCGGCGCCCGCCGAGCCGCAGCTCGTCGAAGGCCTGCGGGCTCGACACCTCCTGCACGAGGTGCAGGTCGCAGAAGATCAGCCCGTCGTCGACGAGGTGCTCGTCCCAGATCCGATCGATCGCGGTCCGTCCGGCCACGGCCGGATCCTACGGGCGCACCCCGTCCCCGGCAAATCCTCCGCTCCTTGCCAGATTCGCCCGGGGGCGGCACGATTGCCCCCGCACACGCACCCACGAGGAGGGGACGATGGCGGGCAGGCTGGACGGCAAGGTGGCGCTGGTCACGGGCGCGGGCTCGGGGATCGGCCGGGCGACGGCGCAGCGCTTCGCGGAGGAGGGCGCCCGGGTCACGGCCTGCGACCTCAGGCCGGAGACGGCGGAGGAGACCGCGGCCCTGATCGGCGGCGACGCCCTCGGCCTCGGCATCGACGTCACCGACCGCGCCTCCATCAGGGCGGTCGTCGACGCCACCGTGGAGCGCTTCGGCGGCCTCGACGTCCTCGTCTGCAACGCCGGCGTGACCATCGTCGGCTCGGTCATGGACCTGACCGAGGAGCAGTGGGACAAGGAGCTCGACACCAACCTCAAGAGCGTCTTCCTCTGCGCCAAGGAGGCCTGGGACCACCTCGCCGCGAGGGGCGGCGGCTCGATCCTCTCGACCGCCTCGATGGCCGGCCAGTGGGCGATCCCCGCAGACGCCGCCTACTGCGCCTCGAAGGCGGGCCTGATCATGCTCACGAAGTGCATGGCCCTCGACGGCGCCAAGCAGAACATCCGCGCCAACTGCGTCTGCCCCGGCTTCACGAACACGCCGATGATCGACGGCTACTTCGACGCCCAGGACGACCCCGACGCGAGCCGCCGCTTCGCGATCGGCCTGCACCCCCTCGGCCGCATGGGCGAGCCCCTCGACCACGCCAACGCGTTCGTCTACCTGGCCTCCGACGAGGCCAGCTGGGTGACCGGCCTCGAGCTGAACGTGGACGGCGGCATCACCTGCGGGATCTGGGGCGGGTAGGGGCGCGGGCGGCGCGCCCCGCGTGACGGGCGCGCGCGGCGCGACGCACACCGCGCGCCGCGCGGTACAGACGGGCCAGCGGCGCGCAGGCGCTGCGCGTCAGCGTGGTGCCGATGGGACGCACGCAGGCCGTCTACTACCGGGACCGCAACCGACACGAGCCGGTGCGCGCGTACGTCGACGCGCTGGCGCCCGCGCCTCGCGAATCCCTCCGCGCGCAGATCGCGATCCTGACCGGACTGCCGCCGGCGGACCCGCCGCCGCCGTTCCCGATCACGTCGCAGGTGGCGCACGGGCTGCGCGAGCTGCGCTGTCACCACGGGCGCGACCTGCACCGCATCCTCCACCGCCGCTCGGACAACCTGATCGTGCTCCTGCACGCCTTCGCGAAGCGCTCGCAACGCGTGCCCGCGCGGGAAATCGCGATCGCGGAGGCCCGCTGGCTCGATCTGCGCACGCGCATCGACGCCGCCCCCCGACCCGGGCCGCGACCAATCGGAGGCGATGCGCCGTGACCCCCACGAGCCCGCCATACCTGCGGGAGGTACCATGAACGCCGTGACACCGAGAAGTTCCGACACCGAGTGGATCAGCCCGATAGGCACAGTCGTCGCGGACGACCATGCCCGCGATCTGGTGGAGGATCCCGCGTACCGCGCGATCTGGGAGGCCCGACGCCCCCAGGCCGAGATCGCCCGCCGCGCGATCCATCGCCGCGGCGAGCTCGGCCTGACCCGGGCGGAGGTCGCGCAGCGGATGGGCACCAGCCTCGCGGTGGTCGCGCGGATCGAGAACGGCCAGCACCCGTCGAGCACGGACGTCCTGCGCCGCCTCGCCCACGCCCTCGACATGCGCCTCGTGATCGGGTTCGAGACCGGCCCCGCGGACGACCCCGTCCGCGACATCTCCGTGGTCTGAGCCGGCGCCGGCCGCTAGGCTGGCTCCCATGCGACATCGCCTGCTCCTCCTCGCCCTGGCTCTCTCCCTGCCCCTCGCCCTCTCCGGCACGGCCGCGGCGGCCCCCGCCGAGCGCGCCACCGCCGAGCAGCAGGCCGCCAACCTGAAGCTCGGGACGCGCCTCGTCACCCGCTTCTGGGACCTCCTCGTGGCCGGCGACCCCGATGAGCTGCGCGCGTTCCTCTCGCCCGCCTTCCAGGTGCAGCGCGCGAACGGCTCGGGCCAGAACCGCAACCAGTACCTCGCCTCCATCGCGAACTCGACCACCGTCATCTCCGACTACGCGCTGTCGAAGATCAAGGTGACCCGCGCGGGCGGGGTCGTCGTGGTGCGCTACTACTCGCAGACCACGCAGACGATCAGCGGCACCCCGTACTCGACCGCCGCCGCGCCCCGCATCGTCACGTTCGTGCAGACGCCGAGCGGCTGGCGGATGACGTCGAACGCGAACTTCAACGCGCCGTAGGGCGCACCGCCGCGGCTACGCGGCGTCGGAGCGGAACGCGCAGACCTCCGCCCCGTCCCGGGTCCAGACCTGGGTCATGGG
>JBEGMS010000225.1:0-7827 GCA_041182985.1 Actinomycetota bacterium | reverse complement strand
CCTACGGCGCCGGCTTCATCTTCACGACGTCGCTCAGCCCGGTGGTCGTCGCCGCCGCCCGGGCGAGCGTCGCGCACCTGCGCGCCTCAGACGCCGAGCGGCTCGCGCTGCACGCCCGCGTCGCCTCGGTGCGGGCCGCGATCGAGGCCGCCGGCATCCCGACCCTGCCGACCGAGAGCCACCTGATCCCCGTCATCCTCGGCGACCCGATCCGCTGCCGCGAGGCGGCGCGGCTCCTCCTCGACGAGCACGGCGTCTACGTCCAGCCGATCGACTACCCGACCGTGCCGCGCGGGACCGAGCGCTTCCGGATCACCACGAGCCCGCTCCACACCGACGCCGACGTCGAGGCGCTGATCGCCGGCCTCGCGGACGTCTGGGAGCGGCTCGAGCTGCCGCGCGCGGGCGAGCTGCCCATCACGGCGCGCGCCTAGAGCCGCGCGTAGTCGACCGGCGCTCCGTCGACCCAGGTCTCCTCGACGCGGACCGCGCGCAGGTCCTCGACCGGGACGGCCAGGGGGTCGTCGGAGAGGACCACGAGGTCGGCGAGCTTGCCGGGCTCGAGCGAGCCGACGGCGTGCTCGCGGCGGGTCGCCCGGGCGCCCTCGATCGTGTAGCCGCGCAGCGCCTGCTCGACCGTGATCCGCTGGGCCTCGTCGCCGAGCACGGAGCCGTAGCGCGTCGTCCGCGTGACCGCCGCCCAGACGGCCTCGAGCGGGTCGGGGCCGGAGACCGGCGTGTCGGACGAGAGCACCGGCGCGATCCCGGCCCGCACGAACTCCCCGTAGGGGTTGTAGCGGTGCGCGCGCTCGCCGAGCGCCTCGACCAGCGCGTCGCCGACGAGGTAGTGGTGGGTCGGCTGGTTGACGGGGATGACGCCGAGCTCGGCGATCTCGCCGACCTGCTCCGGTGCGGGCATCCCGCAGTGCTCGATGCGGTGGCGGTGGTCGGTGCGGTCGACGTCGTCGAGGGCCTCGCGGACCGCCTGCAGCACGATCGCGATCGCCGAGTCGCCCTGGGCGTGCGTGCCGGTCTGCAGCCCGAAGCGGTGCGCCCGGCGGATCAGCCGGCGCAGCTCGTCCGGCTCGTGGTAGAGCTGGCCGTGGTGGCACGGGTCGAAGCGGTAGCCGCTCTCGAAGTAGGCGGTCAGCCCGGTCAGCGTGCCGTCCGCGTAGAGCTTGAGGCCGGCGAAGGCGAGGTGGTCGTCGCCGAGGCGCGAGCGCAGGCCGAGCTCGACGAGCGCCTCGAGCAGGGTCGACAGGGTCAGCATCGAGACGCGCAGGGCGAGCCGGCCCTCGTCGCGCGCCGACAGGTAGGTCTCCATCTCGCGGCGCGTGACCTGGCAGTCGGTGACCGACGTCACGCCGGCGCGCAGCAGCATCGTCTGCGCGTTGCAGAGCAGCTCGACGAGGCGCTCGGGCGCGTCGGGGATGTGGATGTTGGGTCCGTGGTTGAGGGTCTTGACGCCCTCGGGCCCGGTGATCAGGTCGATCGCCGCGTCCCACAGGACCCCGCTCGGGGCGCCGCTCTCGTCGCGCTCGATGCGCCCGCCCGCCGGGTCGGGCGTGTCGCGGGTGATGCCGTTGTCCGCGAGGCAGCGCGAGTTGACCATCACGCCGTGCCCCGAGCGGTGCATGACCGCGACGACGCGGTCGGTGGCGACGCGGTCGAGGTCGGCGGCGACGGGGTTGCGCCTCACGTCGAGGTCGCCGTGGTGGACCCCGAAGCCCCACACGGGCGCGGTCGGCGGCAGGCCGTCGCGGCGGCGGCCGAGCATCTCGACGAGGGCGTCGAGCGTCGTCACCTCAGGCGGGGCGCAGTCGACCCAGGCCGCGCACTGGCCGAGCATCAGCGGGTGCGTGTGGGCGTCGACGAAGCCCGGCATCAGGGTGCGTCCGCCGAGGTCGACCTCCGCCGCGTCGCGGCCGGCCGCGGCACGGCAGTCGTCGAGCGAGCCGACGTGCAGGATGCGCTCGTCGAGCAGGGCGACGGCCTCGACCCGGCCCGGCTCGGCCATGGTCAGGATCGGACCGCCCGTGACGACCGTGCGCCGGTTCACCGGGTCAGCCTATCCGCCCTGCCTACGCCGCGATGAAGTCGTCGAAGTCGGGGCGCAGCGTGTCCCGCCAGTAGTCGAGCATGAAGCCCGACCAGTTGTTGCGGACGCTGCCGTCGGCGGTCACGTACCAGGAGCGGCAGCCGCTGGCCCAGACCGACAGGCCGAGGTCGCGCTGGAGCTCGGCGTTGAAGCGGGCCTGCGCCTCGGGCCTGACGGCGAGGACGCGCAGCCGGTCGCGGCGCATGCGCTGGATGCACTTGCGCACGTAGCGGATCTGGCACTCGATCATGAAGATGATCGTGCCGTGCCCGAGGTTGGTGTTCGGGCCGTAGAGCATGAACAGGTTCGGGAAGCCGGCGACCGTGATGCCGAGGTGGGCCTCCGGGCCATCGCGCCACGCGTCGGCCAGGCGCACCCCGTCCGCCCCCGTGATCTCCACGGTGGACATGAACTTGGTCGAGTCGAAGCCCGTGCCGAGGATGATCGCGTCGAGCGGGCCGATCGTGCCGGCCTCCGTCTCGATCGCGTCGTCCGTGATGCGGGTGATGCGGTCGGTCACGAGCTCGGCGTTGTCGCGCTGGAGCGCCGGGTACCAGTCGTTGGAGAGCAGGACGCGCTTGCAGCCGATGCCGTAGTCGGGGGTCAGCTTGGCGCGCAGCTCCGGGTCGGGCACCTGGCGCTCGAGGTGGCGCAGGGCCACGTCCTCCCACTCGCGGGCGCGGTCGGAGCCCTGGATCAGGCCCCACCACCTCTGGCCCGGGCGGAAGGCGAGGAAGCCCTTCTCGTTGAACCAGAAGATGCCGAGCCGGTGCAGGCTCTCCGCGCCGGGCACGTGCCGGAAGAGCCGCTTGCGCCGCTCCGAGTAGGGGTAGTCGCGGCGCGGGACGATCCACGACGGCGTGCGCTGGAAGACGGCGAGGCGGTCGACCTGCTTGGCCACCTCGGGGACGAACTGGGCGGCGCTCGCGCCGTTGCCGATCACGGCGACGCGCTTGCCGCGCAGGTCGTAGCCGTGGTTCCAGCGGGCCGAGTGGAAGACCTCGCCCCGGAACCCGTCGAGCCCGGGGATGTCGGGCCACTTGGGCTCGTTGAGCTGGCCGCACCCGAAGACCACCACGTCGTGGACGATCCGCTCGCCCGCGGCGGTGGTCAGGGTCCAGGTGGAGGAGGCGTCGTCGTAGGCGGCCGTCTCGATCGGCGTCGAGAGGCGCGTGCGCTCGTAGAGCCCCTCCTCGCGCATGCAGGCCTTGAGGTACTCGCGGATCTCCTCGTCGCCCGCGTACGTCTTCGTCCACTCGTGGTTGCGCTTGAACGAGAACGAGTAGAGGTGCGAGCCGATGTCGCAGGCGGCGCCGGGGTAGGTGTTCCAGTACCAGGTGCCGCCGACCTCGTCGGCGGCCTCGTAGATCGTGAACGAGCGGATGCCGGCCTCCTGCAGCCGGATCGCCATCCCGATGCCGCTGAACCCGGCGCCGATGATGGCGATGCTCGGAGCGTCGCTGCCGCTACCCCTGCCCACGGCTGGAGCGTAGCGCCGCTCCGGGGGCTACGGACGCCGTCGCAGGAAGGCGTCGATCGCGGTGCGCGTCTCCGGATGGGCGAAGGTCTCCAGCTCGGCGGCGAACTCGGCCGCGATGGCCTCGTCGTGGGCGCCTGCGTGCTGCGCGTCGAGGAGCTCGCGGGTGCGGCGCACGCCGATCCCCGGGTGCGCGGCGATCGTCCCGGCGATGCGCAGCGCCTCGTCGCGCACCGCGGCCGCGGGCACCGCGCGCTCGGCGAGCCCGATCGAGACCGCCGTCCGCCCGTCGACCGCCTCGCCGGTGTACAGGAGCAGCCGTGCCCGACCCGCGCCGACGAGGTCCGGCAGGATCCGCGTCAGCCCGCCGGTCGGGCTGAGGCCGATGTCGAGGTCGCCGACCCGCAGCTGCGCGTCCTCCGCCACGACGCGCAGATCGCACTGGCACATCAGCTCGAAGCCGCCGGCCACGGCGGCGCCCTGGACCGCCGCCACGACGGGGCGGCCGAGTCGGCGGATGGCCGTGCCGATCGCCGTGTAGCGCTCGAGGAAGGCGGCGAAGCCCGCGTCGTCGAGCGTGGCGAGCTCCTTCAGGTCGGCGCCCGCGCAGAAGACCGGATCGGCCCCGGCGATGACGACGCAGCGGACGTCGTCGTCCACCGCGATCCGCTCCAGCTCGGCGACGAGCTCGCCGATCAGGGCCGACGACAGGGCGTTGCGCGCCTCGGGGCGGTGCAGTTCGAGCACGGCGACGGTGCCCGCGGTCGTGCGGTGCAGGTTCATTCGGGGACCTCCCCGGCGTAGACGCGGTACAGGCGCTTCGACTTGCGCTCCGCCCGCGGCAGCGACTCGGCGGGCACGATCTCGACGGCGGGCGTGAAGTTGAGCCTGGCCTGGAGCGCACGGGCGACGCGCTCGGCGAGGTCGTCGCCCGTGTCGTCGCCGCGCTCGACCAGGATGCGCGGCGCGTAGTCGATCGGCGGCGGCCCCTCCAGCACGATCCGGAACTCGCCGGTCAGGGCCGGGCGCAGCCCGTAGAGGACGTCCTGGATCCCGAGCGGGAAGACGTTGACGCCGCGCACGATGAACATGTCGTCGCTGCGCCCGACCATCGAGAACCGCAGGCCGGTGCGGCCGCACGGGCAGGGGTCGCCGTGGATGCGCACGAGGTCGTGCGAGCGGTAGCGGACGAGATAGCTCGCCTCGCGGCCGAGGTTGGTGAAGACGAGCTCCCCGACGGCCCCGTCGACGGCCGCCACGGGGTCACCCGTCGTCGGGTCGATCAGCTCCGTCGCGAAGTGGCCGCGCGTGATCAGGTGCAGCCCCGTCAGGTGGTCGCACTCGGCGGCCATCACCCCGGTCTCGGACAGGCCGTAGACATCGCGCGCCACGCAGCCCCAGGCGGACTCGATCGCGTCGCGGAAGCCCGGGACCTGCAGGCCGCCCTCGCCGGAGAAGATGCCGCGCTTCATCCGCAGGTCCCGCGGGTCGGCGCCCTGGTCGCGGGCCACCTGGGCGAGGCGCAGGGCGTAGGCCGGGGTCGAGTAGAGCACCCAGGGCGTGGCCATCGCCGCGACGAGCTCGATCAGGCGCACCGAGTTGCCGACGCCGTAGGGCAGGACGGCGAGGCCGGCGCGCTCGAAGCCCATGTGGTCGGTCACGCCGCCGACGTACATGGAGTAGTTCATGCACTGCAGGAGCAGGTCGCCGGGTCCGCCTCCGGCGCAGGCGGTGGCCCGCGCCGCCACGTCGTCGAGCCAGTCGAGGTCGCCCTTGCCGAACCCGATCCGCATCGGCACGCCGGTCGTGCCGCCGGTGCACTGGATGCGCGCGATCCGCTCGAGCGGGACGCCCTGCGTGCCGCCGAGGGGCGGGTCCGCATCCTGGGAGCGGCGCAGGTCGTCCTTCTCGGTGAAGGGCAGCCGCCGCAGGTCGTCCATGGTGCGCACCTGCGACGCGTCGGCGCCGGCGGCGGCCCACAGGTCGCGGTAGAAGGGGCTCGTGGCCCGGACGTGGGCGAGCTGGGCGGGCAGGTGCGCCGCGATCTCCGCCGCCTCGTCGGCGGGGTCGCCGCATTCCGCGGCCCGGTCCCAGATCGCCCGCTCCATCGTGGCCGGGAACGCTACCACCGGCGCGCGGCCCGGACCGGCCGCCGCCGCGCCGCGGCTAGACTCCCTCCGCGCGCAGCCGCGTGCACGACCGAGGAGCGCGCCGTGGACTTCGACCTCCCCGCCGAGTACGAGGACTTCCGGGCGGTCGTCCGCGACTTCGCGGAGAGCCGGATCGCGCCGATCGCCGAGGAGCTCGACCGCGAGCACCGCTTCCCGTACGAGATCGTGGCCGAGATGGCCGAGCTCGGGCTGATGGGCATCCCCTTCCCGGAGGAGCTCGGCGGGTCGGGCGGCGACACGCTGCTGTACGCGATCGCCGTCGAGGAGCTGACCCGGATCGACGCCTCCGTCGGCGTCACGGTGGCCGCCCACACGTCGCTCGGCACGATGCCGATCTACCTGTTCGGGACGGACGAGCAGCGTGCGGAGTGGCTGCCCGACCTCGTCAGCGGGCGCGCGCTCGGCGCCTTCGGCCTGACCGAGCCCGAGGCCGGTTCGGATGCGGGCAACCCGCGGACCCGGGCCGAGCTCGAGGACGGCCAGTGGCGGGTCGACGGCTCCAAGATGTTCATCACCAACTCGGGCACCGACATCACGCGCTGCGTGACGATCACCGCGCGCACGGGCGAGGACGAGATCTCGAACATCATCGTCCCGAACGGCACCCCGGGTTACACGATCTCCGCACCGCTCCGGAAGCTGGGCTGGCACGCCTCCGACACCCGCGAGCTCACCTTCGCGGACTGCCGGGTGCCCGAGGGCAACCTGCTCGGCCCGCGTGGGATGGGCTTCAAGCAGTTCCTCCAGATCCTCGACGGCGGGCGCATCTCCATCGCGGCGATGGGCCTGGGCACGATCCAGGCGGCCTACGACCTGTCGCTCGCCTACGCGCAGACGCGGAACCAGTTCGGGCGGCCGATCAAGGACTTCCAGGCGATCCGCTTCAAGCTCGCCGACATGGCGGTCGACCTCGAGGCGGGCCGGGCGCTCGTCTACCGGGCGGCGTGGCTCAAGGACCAGGGCCGGCCGTACGCGCAGGCGGCGGCGATCGCGAAGCTCCACACGGGCGAGGCGTCGAACCGGGCGGTCAACGCCGCGGTGCAGATCCACGGCGGCTACGGCTACATGGACGAGTACCCGATCTCGCGGATCTACCGCGACCAGAAGGTGCTGGAGATCGGCGAGGGCACGAACGAGGTGCAGCGCCTCGTGATCGCGCGCGGGCTCGGGATCTAGGCCGGCTCGACGACGGCGAGCACGGCGCCGGCGTCGACGAACGCGCCGGCCTCGGCCGCGACCTCGCGCACGACCCCCGCGTGGGGCGCCTCCATGCGGTGCTCCATCTTCATCGCCTCGAGGACGGCGACGAGGTCGCCGGCCGCGACCGTGGCGCCCGCCGTGACCGCGACCTCGAGGACGACGCCGGGCATCGGCGCGATCAGGCGGCCGTCCCCCGCCGCGGCGCCCGACCGCTCCGGCTCCTGCGGGACGGGCAGCCGGCCGGCCGGCCTCCCGCCGATCCGCCAGGCCCCCGCGTACGGCCCCGCGGGTCGCCGACGGCGGCCGAGCGGAGGGTTCTCGTCGAGGAAGGCCGTGGTGGCGTCGCCCCGGACGACGTCCGGCTGGCGCACCAGCCAGCGCAGGAACGCGAGGTTCGTCACCGTCCCGCGCACCTCGACCTCGTCGAGCGCGCGGGTCAGGAGGGACAGGGCCTCGGCGCGGTCATCGCCGTGGGCGATCAGCTTGGCGATCATCGGGTCGTAGGCGGCGGGGACCGCGTCGCCCTCGGCGATCCCGACGTCGCAGCGGACGCCCTCGGGCAGGACGAGGCGGCGCAGCGTCCCCGTCCGCGGCAGGAAGCTGAGCGGGTCCTCCGCGTAGAGGCGCACCTCCATCGCGTGGCCGCGGACGGCGGGCTGCGCGCCGACCGCGCCGCCGTCGGCGATGCGGATCTGCTCGGCCACGAGGTCGACGCCGGTGACGAGCTCCGTGACGGGGTGCTCGACCTGGATGCGCGCGTTCAGCTCCAGGAACCAGAGCGCGCCGTCGGGCTCGACGAGGAACTCCGCCGTGCCGGCGCCGACGTAGCCCGCGGCGCGGGCGAAGCCGACCGCGGCCGCCTCGAGCCGCTCGCGCAGGTG
>JBEGMS010000224.1:0-9434 GCA_041182985.1 Actinomycetota bacterium | reverse complement strand
CCTCCTCGCCGCCACCACGGTCCTCTCGGGGCCGGCGGGCGGCGTCGTGGGCGCCGCGCACGTCGCCGTCGCGAGCGGCTTCGCCGACGCCCTCACCTTCGACATGGGCGGCACGTCGACGGATGTCGCGGCGATCGTCGAGGGGTCGGTGGCCACGACGACCGAGGCGGTGGTGGCCGGCGTGCCGCTGCGCCTCGCCATGACCGAGGTGCACACGGTGTCGGCGGGCGGCGGCTCGATCGCCTGGGTCGACAGCGGCGGCCGCCTGCGCGTCGGCCCGACCAGCGCCGGTGCCGTGCCCGGCCCGGCGGCCTACGGCGCGGGCGGCGTCGAGCCCACCGTCACCGACGCCAACGTCGTGCTGGGCCGCCTGCCCGACGGGCTGGTGCTCGGCGGCTCGATCACGCTGGCCCGCGAGCTCGCCGCCGCGGCCGTGGCGCGGCTCGGCGAGCGGCTCGGCCTCGGCCTCGAGGAGACGGCGCTCGGGATCGTGCGCGTCGCCGACAGCGCGATGGCGCTGGCCCTCCGCGTCGTGTCGGTCGAGCGCGGCCGCGACCCGCGCGCCGGCGCGCTGGTGGCCTTCGGCGGCGCCGGCCCCCTGCACGCCTGCGCGCTGGCCGACGACCTCGGGATCACCACCGTGCTCGTGCCTGCGGCGAGCGGCGTCCTCTCCGCGCTCGGCCTCGCGCTGGCCGATACCCGTCGCGACCACGTGCGCGGGCTGCGTGCGACGCTCGACCCCGACGGCACGGCCGCCGTCGAGGCGGCGCTCGACCGGCTCGCCGCCGAGGCCCTCGCCGATCTGCCCGGGGCCTCCCTCGCCCGCGCCGTGGACTGCCGCTACGCGGGGCAGGGCCACGAGCTGACCGTGCCCGTGGCCGAGGCCGCGGAGGCGGCGAGCGGCTTCCACCGCCAGCACGCGCTGCGGCACGGCTGGGACCGCCCCGACCAGCCGGTCGAGGCGATCGCGGTGCGCGTCACCGCCACGGTGCCCACGGAGCGTCCGCCGCTCGCGCCCGTCCCGGTCGTCGAGGGTTCCGTGAGCGGCCCCGCGGCCGTGCCGATCGAGGGCGCCACCCTGTGGGTGGGCGCGGGCTGGGCCGGCATCTGCGACGCGACGGGCACCCTCGTCCTGCGGCGGGAGGGAGCGTCGTGAGCCTCGACCCGATCGGCCTCGTGGTGCTCGGCAACGCCCTCGCGGGCGTGGCCGAGGAGATGGGCGCGGTGCTGGTGCGCGCGGCCTTCTCGGCCAACATCAAGGAGCGCCGCGACTCCTCGTGCGCGCTCTTCGCCCCCGACGGCCGGATGGTGGCCCAAGCCGCGCACGTGCCGGTCCACCTCGGGTCGATGCCCGAGACGGTCGCGGCCGTCCTCGCCTGCGGCCCCGCCCCCGGCGACGTCTTCATCGTCAACGACCCCTACCCGGGCGGGTCCCACCTGCCCGACATCACCCTCGTGGCGCCGCTCGCCGTGGACGGGGCCGTCCTCGCCGTCGCGGCGGTGCGCGCCCACCACGCCGACGTCGGCGGGATGCGCGCCGGCTCGATGCCGCCCGGTGCCACCGAGCTCTACCAGGAGGGGATCGTGATCCCGCCGGTGCGGCTCGTGCGCGGCGGCGAGGTCGACGCCAACCTGCTCGACCTCCTGCTCGCGAACGTGCGCCAGCCGCACGAGCGCCGCGGCGACCTCGACGCACAGCTCGCCGCCATCCACCTCGCCTCCGAGCGCCTCGCCGAGCTCGCGGCCCGCCACGGCGCGGCGACGGTGCTCGAGGCGTACGACGCGATGATCGCGTACGCCGAGCGGCGCACCCGCGAGGCGATCCGCGCGCTCCCCGACGGGGTCCACGTCGCCGAGGACGTCCTCGAGGGCGACGGCGTGACCGACGACGACATCCCGATCCGGGCCACGGTGGAGATCGCCGGCGATCGGATGATCGTCGACTTCGCCGGCACCTCGCCCGCCGTGCGCGGCAACGTCAACTGCCCGCTGGCCGTCACCCGCGCGGGCTGCCTGTTCGCGCTGCGTGTGCTCCTGCCCGGCGACATCCCGATGAACGCCGGGGTCAGCGCGCCCCTCGAGGTGCGGGCCGAGCCGGGCAGCCTCGTCAACGCGCGGCCGCCGAGCGCGGTTGCCGCCGGCAACGTGGAGACCTCGAGCCGCATCGCCGACGTCGTGATGGCGGCGCTCGCCGAGGTCGCCGACCTGCCTGCGCAGGGCCAGGGCACGATGAACAACCTCGTCCTCGGCGGCGCGGGCTGGAGCACCTACGAGACGATCGGCGGCGGCCAGGGCGCCTCGTCGCGCGGCCCGGGCCCGAGCGGCGTCCACGTGGCCATGTCGAACACGCGCAACACCCCCGTCGAGGCGCTCGAGCTCGAGGCGCCCGTGCGGGTGCGCCGCTACGAGCTCGCCTACGGCACGGGCGGCACGGGACGGCACGCGGGCGGTGACGGCATCGTGCGCGAGGTCGAGGTCCTCGCCCCGGCCGCCCTCTCGCTCGTCGCCGACCGCGCCGGGACCGCCGCCCTGGGCGCCAAGGCCGGCGTCGACCTCCTGCCTGGCGACGTCGTGCACGTGCGCACGCCGGGCGGCGGCGGGTGGGGGGCGTCGACCGGCGCGGACGGGCACCCGAACGGCGAGACTGGCGGGCGATGACGACGACGGGGGTGGCACGATGGCGCTGACGGATGACCGCGCGCAGATGCGCGAGCGGATGGGGACCTGGGGCGCCTGGATCGGCGCGCTGACGGCGGTGCCCGCGTCGATGGGCCGCCCGGCCGCCCGCCGCGCCGAGGAGCTCGGCTTCCCGTGCCTGTGGTACCCCGAGGGCATGGGCGTGCGCGAGTCCTTCTCGAACGCCGCCGTCCTGCTCGGCGCCACCGAGCGCATCCTCGTGGCCAGCGGCATCGCCAACGTCTGGGCGCGAGACGCGATCGCCGCGGCCAGCGCGTCGCGCACCCTCAACGACTCCTTCGACGACCGCTTCCTGCTCGGGCTCGGCGTCAGCCACCCGCCGCAGGTCGACCCGCGCGGCACCACGACGTACCTCAAGCCCGTGGCCAAGATGCGCGAGTATCTCGGCCAGATCGAGCGCGGCGCGTTCGATTCGCCCGACGGCACGGAGGACGACGCCGAGGGCCGCGTCCACACGATCATCGCGGCGCTGCGCCCGCCGATGCTCGAGGTCGCGCGCGACCTCTCGCTCGGGGCGCATCCCTATCTCGTGCCCGTCGAGCACACCGTCCGGGCGCGCGAGATCATGGGCCCCGACCCGATCCTCGCGGTCGAGCACAAGGCGATCATCGAGCCCGACCCGGAGAAGGCCCGCGCCCGGGCCCGCGCCGGCATCGCCTGGTACCTCGGCATCGACAACTACAAGCGCAACCTGCTCTGGATGGGCTACACCGAGGAGGACATCGCGAACGGCGGCTCCGACCGCCTGATCGACGCCCTCGTCGCCCACGGCGACGCCGAGACCGTGGTGGCGACGCTGCGCGGCCACCTCGAGGCGGGCGCCGACCACGTCGCGATCCAGCCGCTCGGCGAGGACGACGACCCGTGCGGGCTCAGGATCCTCGAGGAGCTCGCACCGCTCCTGCGCTGACGTCGGTCCGCGCGCCTAGGAGACGTAGATGCCGAGGTCGAGCGTCTCGCTCTTCCCGGCCGTGCTGTCGGCGGTGATCTGGACGTCCCAGTAGGTGTCGGACGTGGCGCCCGGGATCGCGAAGCTCGTGGCGCCGGCCGGCAGCGACTTGCGCTTCCACGGCTTGCGGCCCGGGCACGGCGTCGCCGCGGACGTGGCGGCCGGGCAGGCGTCGATGCGCCAGCGGACGGTGTAGCCCGTCGGGGCCGCGAACGCCTTCCCCGGCGAGAGCCTCCACGCGACCGTCTTGCCGCGCGTGCGCCTGTCGTTGAGCTGGAGGTCGGGCGGGCCCTGCAGGACCTCCTCCGACGACGCGGCCCAGATTCCGGGCACGGGCGTGCAGAACGCGTAGACGCCGGTGAGGCTGCCGATCACGGCGTCGTACGTCTCCGTGGGCGCGGCGCACGGGGCCACGTAGGCCGTCAGCTTCTGGCCCCACTGCGTGACGGCGGCGAAGTCCGTGTAGTCCACGACCAGCTTGCGCTTGGCGGTCACCGGCAGGGCGTTCGGGCCCTTCGCGCCGACCAGAACCACCTGCCAGGTCTGCCCGGCCGCTCCGTTCCAGGTGATGGTGGTGCGCTCGTGGGCGCTCAGAGTGACGTCCGTGGCCGCGGTCTGCGCACCCGCGGCGGCGGGCAGCAGGGCGAGCAGGGCGAGGGGCAGGAGGGCGAGGAGTCGGCGCATGGACGCGATCCTAGAGGATCGGCGCGACGCGATCCCCGATGCGACCGGCCGGGGGCCGTGGACCCGCCTCCGCGGCGTCAGCAGCAGTGCTTCGGCTCGCTCGGGGCGACGTCGATGCCCGGGCTGCGCGCGAAGAACCCGTACGGCTTGAGCATGAAGCCGGTGCGCTCGACGGGCATCACGGGCCAGTCCTCGGTGCGCGGGATGTGGTTCGTCCCGAACGTGAACCAGAGCACGACGTCGGTGTCCTCGAGCGGGCGGTCGGCGGCCGTCCAGCGCGGCAGGCCGTCGAGGCCCTCGTGCTGGAACGGGTGGTCGCCGGCCGGGTAGAGCTCGTCGGGGCGGTGCGGCGTGACCCACAGGTGGTGGTACATGAAGCGGGCCCGCTTGCCGATCACGGACTCCGGGTCGGCGAGCGGCCAGTTGGCGCCCGTCGGCAGCAGCTTGTAGCCGCGCGGCTTGCCCATGTGGTTGAGGGAGCCGGGGTTGACGACCTTCCAGTAGCGGCCGGCGAAGGGGTCGATGTCGCGCTGGGCGCGCGCCTCGGACGCCAGGGTGGTCTGGCGGATCGTGTACGCGTTGCCGTCGGGGTTGTCGGGTCCCATCGGGTGGGCGACGGCGTCGACCTCGACCACGGTGTTGTCCGGGCCGTCGACGTCGAGGTCGAGGCGGGCGCAGAACAGGTGCTGGTGGTAGGGGGCGAGCAGGCCGGGCTCGATCTCCGTCGACGACGGGTGCTCCGCGCCGGGGACGCCGGCCCGGGTCAGCACGATGCCGGTCAGCTTGGCCTCGAACTCGATCGTGCCGTCCTGGTGGAAGTACCAGAAGTAGCCGTACTCGTAGTTGTCGATCGTGGCGACCTGTGAGGCGACGAAGCGGCGTCCGCGGCGGACCTCGACGTGGCCGTCGGTGTCGGTGTGCTTCCAGAGGATCCCGAAGTCCTCCTCGTGGAGGCAGATGCCGTTCTCCACGACGTGCACCTCGCCCTCGGCGTCGACCGTGCAGACGTCGAGGTAGACGATCTCGCCGAGGCAGTCGCAGCCGAGGGTCAGCGAGTTGGCGTAGTTGCCGAACCCGAACTCGCCCGTGTCGAAGGCGGCCTTGCGGGCCGCGCCGTTGATGCCGGTGTCGCCGTAGGGGATCACGAGCTCCGCGATCGACATGCGCCGGGCGATCGTGCGCTCGGTGCCGTCGTCGTCGAAGCGCACGTCATGGATCACGAGGCCCTCGCGCTGGCAGTGGCCGAGCCTGAAGCGCCAGCGCTCCCAGCGGATCTCCCAGCCGTCGACCTCGAACGAGGCGCCCTCGGGCTGGATGATCTCAAGCGGCTTGAGCGCCACGGAGCCGCCGGTCTCGGACAGGCGGTAGGGGCCGGGGGTCCGCGGCGTCGGGATGCCGTCCGCGTCCTCCACGTCGACGACCTCGGCTGTGTCGACCGCGACGACGGCGTGCAGCCCGCCGATCGGGTGGGCGTACTGGTTGGCGTCCGGGGTGGGGCGGTGCCACATCGGCGTCCAGATCAGCCGGCGGCCGTCGTCGAGGTGCTCGGGCACGTCGATCCCGAACGGCCACGTCTCCATGTGCACCTGCGACGGGTCGTCGATGCCGCGCCGGCGCAGGCCCTCGATCACGCGCGGGTCGTTGCGCGCCGCCTCGAGGCAGGCGACCGCCTCCGGTCCGAGCATCGCGGCCTTCTGGCCGGGCTGGGGGTCCCAGCGGCGCACCGTGCCGTCGAGGCCTACGACCGACTCGATCAGGAGGCCCTGGGCGCGGTCCCAGACCGTGATCCGCGCCGCGCGGTCGATCGGGTCGCCCGGCGACCACGCCGCGAGCGCCTCCTTCGAGGGCTCGTCGAGCAGCGTGAAGACGAACAGGTGGTCGCGGGTCAGGCCCTGCTCGCGGCGGAGGATCGCGATCGCCTCGGCGAGCTCCTCGGGGGCGAGCGGATCGAGCGGGTGCGGCGTCATGGGGGCAGTATGGGGCCGCGTCGCCCTCCTCGCCAGAGCGCCTGCCGCTCGGGGCGGCTTGACGGGCGGGGAGGCGCCCCCCTAGACTCTGAAATGTCAGTTCGACGGCCACGCCCCGGAGGCGACGATGGACCCCAACGAGCACGCGCTGCACAACGCCCCGTTCCTCTGGCGCACGCCGGAGCCCAAGGCCGCGTACGAGGCGATCGTGGTCGGCGGCGGCCTGCACGGGCTCGCCACCGCCTACTACCTGGCCAAGAACCACGGGATGACGGACATCGCCGTGGTCGAGCGCGGCTGGATCGGCAACGGCAACGCCGTCCGCAACACCACCATCATCCGCTCCAACTACCTCTGGGACGAGTCGGCGGCGATGTACGAGCACGCCCTCAAGCTGTGGGAGGGCTGGACCGAGGAGCTCGACTACGAGATCCTCTTCTCGCAGCGCGGCGTTCTCAACCTCGCCCACAACCTGCACGACGTGCGCGAGTCCGTCCGCCGGGTCAACGCCAACCGCCTCAACGGCGTCGACGCCGAGTGGCTCGACGCCGACCAGGTCAAGGAGTTCTGCCCGATCGTCGACATCTCGCCCGAGGCGCGCTACCCCGTGATGGGCGCGACGCTCCAGCGCCGCGGCGGCATCGCCCGCCACGACGCGGTCATCTTCGCGCTCGGCCGGGCCTGCGACGCGATGGGCGTCGACATCATCCAGGGCTGCGAGGTCACCGGCATCGACGTCCAGGGCGGCCGCGTGACCGGGCTGCAGACGACGAAGGGCCCGATCGCGGCCGGCAGGGTCGGCCTCGTGGCCGCCGGGCGCTCGAGCCTCCTCGCCGCGATGGCCGGATTCGACCTGCCGATCCAGTCGCACCCGCTGCAGGCCCTCGTCAGCGAGGTCTACGAGCAGGTCCTCAACTGCGTCGTGATGTCGAACGCGGTGCACGTCTACGTCTCCCAGGCCCACAAGGGCGAGCTCGTGATGGGCGCCGGCATCGACGCCTTCAACTCGTACGCCCAGCGCGGCGGCCTGCACGTGATCGAGGAGCAGATGAGCGCGGGCATGCAGCTGTTCCCGATGTTCTCCCGCGCGCGCCTCCTGCGCACCTGGGGCGGCATCGTCGACGTCTGCCCCGACGCCTCGCCGATCGTCGGCCTGACCCCCGTCGAGAACCTCTACGTCAACTGCGGCTGGGGCACCGGCGGCTTCAAGGCCACGCCGGGGTCGGGCTGGGTGATGGCGCACACGATCGCCACCGGCGAGCCGCACGAGCTCAACCGGCCCTTCTCGCTGACCCGCTTCGAGACGGGCGAGCTGATCGACGAGCACGGCGCCGCCGCCGTCGCCCACTAGGTCCGGGCGCCCCGGGATGTTCCAGATCCGCTGCCCCTACTGCGGCCCGCGCGACGAGCCGGAGTTCAAGTACGGCGGGCAGGCGCACGTCGCCTATCCGTCCGACCCCGAGGCCCTCTCCGACGAGGAGTGGGCGCGCTTCTTGTTCTTCCGGGACAACTCGAGGGGCCGCTACGCGGAGCGCTGGAACCACGCGGCCGGCTGCCGGCGCTGGTTCAACGTGGTCCGCGACACGGGCACCCACGAGATGGTCGGCTCCTACCGGGTCGGCGAGCAGCCGGGGGACGCCCGATGAGGCGCCTGCCCGACCGCGGCCGCGTCGACCACGACCACCGCGTCTCCTTCACCTGGGACGGGCGCACGGTGGAGGGCCTGCGCGGCGACACCCTCGCCTCCGCGCTCCTCGCCAACGGGATCCGCGTGCTCGGCTCGAGCGTCCTGATGTCGCGCCCGCGCGGCGTCGTCACCGACGGCGTCTCCGACCCGCATGCCTTCGCGCAGGTCGGGACGGGCGACGCGACCGAGCCCCTGATGCGCATGCACCAGGTCGAGGCCCACGACGGCCTCGCCGCCGGCAGCCGCATCCACCAGGGCATCCTCCCCACGGGGACCGACCCCGACCGCTTCGAGAAGCGCCACGCCCACTGCGACGTCCTCGTCGCCGGCGGCGGCCCCGCGGGCCTCGCCGCCGCGCTGGCCGCGGCCGAGCAGGGCGCGCGCGTGATCCTCGTCGACGACCATCCCCACCTCGGCGGCGCCGTGCTCGGCGAGGACCTGATCCTCGACGACGCGCCCGCCGACCACTGGGTCCGCCACGCCGAGGAGCGCCTGCGCGCCAACCCGGACGTCACCGTGCTCACCCGCACCACCGTCTTCAACGTCGGCGACCAGGGCGCCGTCGCCCTGATGGAGCGCGTATCGGAGCACGTGCCGGCCGCCCGGCGCGGCGGCCGCGCCCTGCGCCGGCTCTGGCAGGTGCGCACCCACCAGCTGGTGGTGGCGACCGGCGCGACCGAGCGCCCGCTCGTCTTCGCCGACAACGACCGCCCCGGCGTGATGCTGGCGGGCGGCGTGCGCGGCCTGCTCCACCGCTACGGCCTCGTGCCCGACCGCTGCGTCGTCTTCACGACCAACGACTCCGCCTACCGCACGGCGATCGACCTCGTCGGCGCCGGGGTCGAGGTGCCGTGCGTCGTCGACGTGCGCCCCGACCCCTCGGGGCCGCTCGTCCGGCGCGCCCGCGACCTCGGCGTCGAGGTGCGCACCGCCAGCGCGGTGATCGGCACCGACCCGGACGCCGAGGGCGCGCTCGCCGGGGTCCGCATCGTCGGGCTCGACGGCGGCGCGGAGGAGGCCGTGGCCTGCGAAGTCCTCGCCGTCTCCGGCGGGTGGGACCCGCTGATGGACCTGCACCACCACGTCGGCGGCCAGGCCCGCTGGGACGCCGAGCAGCTCTGCTTCGTCCCCGAGGGCACCGTCGACGGGCTGCGCCTCGCCGGCGCCGCCGCCGGCGTATTCGGCACGGCGGCCTGCCGCCGCGACGGCCACCTCGTCGGCCTCGTCGCCGCCGAGGCCACGGGCTTCGGCTCCGCGGCCGACGGCCCGGCCGCCCCGGCCGCCGAGGAGGTCCACGCGGACGCGCCCGCCGACTTCGCGGTCGTGCCGGGCACCGACCCGGTCCACGCCTTCGTCGACCAGCACCGCGACGTCACCATCGCCGGCGTCGAGCGCGCGCTCGGCTCCGGGCTCCACCACGTCGAGCACCTCAAGCGCTACACGTTGGTCG
>JBEGMS010000223.1:0-4321 GCA_041182985.1 Actinomycetota bacterium | reverse complement strand
TGCCCGCGGCGCTCGCCCCGCCCGAGCCGGTGCGCCCGCCGCAGCCCGTGCCGCCGAAGCGCGGGCTCTCCGACGCGGCGCTCGCCGCCATCGTGGGCGGGCTGGCGCTGCTGGCGATCGTCCTCGCCCTGGCCACGACGGACGCGGGCCTGCTCGGCGACGACGAGGCGACGACGGACGACGAGGGCATCCCGACCTTCACGCTGCCCGAGGCCGACACCCTGACCCTGACCGTGACGGGCGACGAGCTGCCGCTGCCCGACGTCCTGACCGACACCGCGCCGATCGACACGGCCCCGACCGAGACGTTCGAGATCTTCACGGACACCGCGCCCGTCGACACGACCGCGGACCCGACCGCGACCGTGCAGGACACCGGCGCGGACACGGACATCGTCACGCTGACGGGCTAGCCGACCCGCCCGCCCGGGCTCCTCGCCTACCCTTCCGGCGTGTTCCCCGAGTCGCGCCCCCGCCGCATCCGCCGCACGCCCGCCCTGCGCGCGCTCGTGCGGGAGACGCACCTCGACCCGGCGCAGCTGATCCTGCCCCTGTTCGTCCTGCCCGGGACGGGCCGGCGCGAGCCCGTCGCCTCCCTGCCCGGCGTCGACCGGCTGTCGGCCGACCTCGCCGCCGAGGCCGCGGCCGTGGCCGCCGCCCACGGCGTCGGCGGCGTCCTCCTGTTCGGCCTCCCGGACGCCAAGGACGCGGAGGGCAGCTCGAGCTGGGACCCCGACGGCCCCGTGCCGAGCGCCGTGCGCGCGATCCGCGCCGCCGCCGGCGGCCTCGTGATCGCCACCGACGTCTGCCTCTGCCAGTACACCGACCACGGCCACTGCGGGCTCGTCGGCGACGACGGCGCGATCCTCAACGACGCGAGCCTGCCGATCCTCGCCAAGGCGGCCGTCGCCCACGCCCGCGCCGGCGCCGACCTCGTCGCCCCGAGCGACATGTTCGACGGGCGCGTCGCCGTGATCCGCGACGCCCTCGACGAGGAGGGCTTCGCCGAGTCCGTCGGCATCCTCTCCTACTCGTCGAAGTACGCCTCCGCCTTCTACGGCCCGTTCCGCGACGCCGCCCACTCGGCGCCGTCCGCGGGCGATCGCCGCTCGCACCAGCTCGACCCGCCGAACCGCGCCGAGGCCGTCCGCGAGGGGCTGCTCGACGAAGAGGAGGGCGCCGACCTCCTGATGGTCAAGCCGGCCCTCGCCTACCTCGACGTGATCCGCGACCTCTCCGACGCCACCGACCTGCCCGTCCTCGCCTACCAGGTGTCGGGCGAGTACGCGATGCTGCGCCACGCCGCCGACCACGGGGCCTTCGCCTTCCGCGACGCCTACCTCGAGTCGCTCGTGGCGATCCGCCGGGCCGGGGCGCGGGCGACGATCACCTACGGCGCCGTGGACGCCGCCAAGTGGCTCGCGTAGGCCTCGATCCCGTCGACGCCATCGTCGACCGGGCCGCCGCCGCCTCGGACGTCTGGGCGCGCTCCGCGCTGGCCGCCGACGAGCGCGACCCGGCGCACGTCTTCGGGCGGATCGCCGGGGGCGACCTGGCCGAGGGCGTCGAGGCCATCTACGAGGGCTACCTCGTGCACCACGCCCCGCGCGGGCGCGGCTTCCGCGCCCCCGACCGCGAGCAGGGCCTCCTGCTCGGCGACTACCTCTACGCGACCGGCCTCGTGCAGGTCACGGCGGCGGGCGACGTCGAGGCGATCGCCGCGCTCTCCGACCTCGTCACCCTCGCCGCCGCCCAGCGCGCCGAGGCCGACCGGCCCGCCGACGCCGAGCTCTGGCTGGCGACCGCCCGCCACCTCGCCGGACCCCGGGATGACCGTCTCGCGGTCGCCCTCGACGCGCTCCGCGCGGGCGACCGCGCGCCGCTGGCGGCGCTCGTGGCCGACGACGAGGCGCAGGAGCCGCTCGCCCTCCACCGCCGCCTGATGGGGGACGCGTGAACGGCCCCCGCGATCTGCGCGACTGGATCGACATGCTGCGCCGCGCCGGCGAGCTCGTCGAGGTCACGCAGGAGGTCGACCCGCACCTCGAGATCACGGAGATCGCCGACCGCGCCATGAAGGGCGGGGGGCCGGCGCTGCTGTTCACGAACGTCAAGGGCTCGCGCGTGCCGGTGCTGATCAACCAGTTCGGGACGGAGCGCCGGATGCTGATGGCGCTCGGCGCGGACTCGCTGGACGCGATCGGCGACGAGATCGCCGACCTGCTCGAGCTGCGCCCGCCCGACGGCCTGGCCGACAAGGTCAAGAAGCTCGGCCAGCTGAAGTCGGTCGCCGACGCGCGGCCGAAGGTCGTGCGCTCCGCGCCCTGCCAGGAGGTCGTCTGGCCCGAGCCGAGCCTGGACCTCCTGCCCGTCCTGACCTGCTGGCCCGACGACGGCGGGCCGTACGTGACGCTCGCCAACGTGATCACGAAGGACCCGGTCACGGGCGGCCGCAACGTCGGCATGTACCGCCTGCAGAAGCACTCGGCCACGGAGCTCGGCCTGCACTGGCAGATCCACAAGGACGCCGCGCAGGACTGGACCGAGGGGGCCGGGCGGATGGAGGTCGCGATCGCGCTCGGGACCGACCCGACCACGACCTACTGCGGCTCGATGCCGCTGCCGAAGCACGTCGACGAGTACATGGTCGCGGGCTGGCTGCGCGACGCGCCCGTCGAGGTCGTGCCCGCGAAGACGATCGACGTCGAGGTGCCGGCCAACGCGGAGATCGTGATCGAGGGCTACTGCGAGCGCGGCGAGCTGCGCCCCGAGGGCCCGTTCGGCGACCACACCGGCTACTACACGCCCGTCGACGACTTCCCCGTGATGCACATCACGGCGATCACGTCGCGGCGCGACCCGATCTACCCGACGATCGTCGTCGGCCCGCCGCCCTGCGAGGACCTCTGGCTGGCCAAGGCCACCGAGCGGATCTTCCTGCCGGCCGTGCGGATGACCCTGCCGGAGGTCGTCGACTACGACCTGCCAGCCGCCGGGACCTTCCACAACTGCGCGATCGTCTCGATCCGGAAGCGCTTCCCCGGCCACGCCCAGAAGGTCATGAACGCGATCTGGGGCACGGGCCTCCTGTCCCTCACGAAGGCCGTGATCATCGTCGACGACTGGGTCGACGTGCACGACTACACCGAGGTCGTCTGGCAGATGGGCGCCAACATCGACCCCGCCCACGACATCCTGATGTCGTACGGCCCGCTCGACCAGCTCGACCACGCCGCCCGCCTGAAGGCGATCGGCGGCAAGATCGGCTTCGACGCGACGGCGAAGTGGGAGGGCGAGGGCTACACGCGCGGCTGGCCCGAGGTCAACCGCATCCCCGACGACGTCAAGGCCGCCGTCGACGCGCGCTGGGCCGAGCTCGGCATCCCGCTGCCCGGCTTCGAGGGGCGCCACACCCCGCGGCCGCCCGCGGCGCCCGGGGGCGGCGGCGGTATGCTCGCCAGGCTTCGCCGCGGATAGCGGGGGCGACACGGCATGGGCATGCAGAAGACCGACGACGAGTGGCGGCAGGAGCTGTCGCCGGAGCAGTACCACGTGCTGCGCGAGGCCGGCACCGAGCCGCCCTTCACCGGCGCGTACTGGGACGACCACGGCGCGGGCGTGTACCGCTGCGCCGGCTGCGGCGCCGAGCTCTTCTCGTCGGACGACAAGTTCGACTCGGGCACCGGCTGGCCGAGCTTCACGCGCCCCGTCGACGACGCGCGCGTCGGCGCGCGCGAGGACGTCTCGCACGGCATGCGCCGGATCGAGGTCGTCTGCACGGGCTGCGGCGGCCACCTCGGGCACGTCTTCCCCGACGGCCCGCAGCCGACCGGCCTGCGCTACTGCATCAACTCGTGCTCGCTCGACAAGGCCGCCGCGGAGGATGGGGCATGAGGGCGGGGCTTGTGCGGTTCGATGCGACGTTGACACGGCGCCGGAGGCGCGAGCAACATACCGGGGTGACTGGAGGCTCGACCCGTGGGTGAGAACGGAAACGAGAAGGCCGGCGCGTCGTCCTACAGCGACGTCAACGACCCGCGCGCGGTCATCAGCCGCAGCAAGTTCCTGACCGGCGCCACCGTCGGCCTCGGCGGGCTGCTCGGCGTGGCGATCGCCGTCCCGGCGCTCGGCTACGTCCTCGGCCCCTCGTTCGTCAGCGAGAAGTGGTACTGGACGAACTTCGGCCCGGTCGACAGCGACCAGTTCAAGGAGGGCGAGTACCAGCCCGTCGTGTTCGAGCGCGGCGAGCTCGGCGAGCTCGACCGCCGCGTCGCCTTCGTCCGCCGCGACGGCGCCGAGGAGTTCACGATCATCTCGAACA
>JBEGMS010000222.1:0-10485 GCA_041182985.1 Actinomycetota bacterium | reverse complement strand
TATCGCAGGCGCGGCGTCCATCGGGAGGAGCCTAGTCCGCCGGGCGACGCGCCTGCGATACGCGTGACGTGGCCGTCGCGTCCGCCCCGACCCGCACCCCCCCCCAGACCGCCGCCAAGGCCGTTCTCGCCGTGGCCGCGGTCTACAACGTGCTGTTCGGTGCCTGGGCGGTGCTGTTCCCCGCGAGCGCCTTCGACCTCGCCGGCATCGACCAGCCCAACTACCCCGAGCTGTGGCAGTGCATCGGCATGATCGTCGGCGTCTACGGCATCGGCTACGCGATCGCCGCGCGCGACCCGATCCGCCACTGGCCGATCGTCCTCGTCGGCCTGCTCGGCAAGATCCTCGGGCCGATCGGCTTCCTCGGCGCCCTCGTCTCGGGGCGGGTGCCGATCGAGGCCGGCCTGATCATCGTCACCAACGACCTGATCTGGTGGCCGGGCTTCGGCCTCGCCCTCTGGCTCGCGTGGAAGGGCCGGGCGGGCGCGGACGCCCGCCCGGCCCCCTCCGCGTCCTGACTAGTCGCCGAGCGCGCCCTGCGGCGCCTCGGGGTCCTGCCCGATCGTCTTGCGCAGCTTCGCGCCGCCGATGTAGCCGGCGATGCCGAGCAGGATCACGATCGCCATCGTGCCGAGCGTGAAGACCTCGAAGCGGACCTGGGACAGGCCCCAGATCTCCTCGAACGGGTACTCGAGCCCGAACAGCCCCTCGAGGGTGCCCGGGAAGAGCGCCACCCAGCTGCCCAGCACGATCCAGGCCAGCGCGAGCACGCCGAGGGCGATGAAGCCCCCGTTGCCGCCGGGCACGGAGTACGGCCGCGGCACGTGCGGGTACTTGGTCTTCAGCCGCATCACCGCCGGCAGGATGATCAGGTACGAGAGCAGGAGGGTCGTGATCGCGATGATCAGCACGGTCACGAAGATCGCGGCCGCGTCGCCCTCCGTCAGCTGCATCGCGGCGATCATGAAGATCGTCGAGACCACGCCGGAGAGGACGTTCATGCGCACCGGCGTGTGCAGGCGCTCGGAGAACTCGCCGAAGAAGCCCCCGAAGAACGAGCCGTCGGCGGCCGCCATCGCCTGCATGCGGTCCGTGACGATCATCCACGAGCTGCCCTGGTTGGCCAGCGCGTAGACGAACAGGATCGCGGTGACCACGATCAGGACGTCGGCCGCGCCGCCCCAGACGGAGTACACGACCTGCACGGCGTCGAGGAAGCCGCCGATGCCGGAGACGTCGTCGGCCGGGATCACCGCGAGGATCGCGAAGATCGGCAGCAGGTACGTCAGCGCCGTGACGATGGCGCCCACGCCGATCGCCCGCGGCACGTCGCGGGCCGGATCCTCCATCTCCTCGGCGGCCGCGTTCGGGGCCTCGAAGCCGACGTAGGCGAACAGGAGCAGCGGCACGACGCCGAGGAAGCCCGCCAGGGTCGGCGAGAAGGACGTCGTGTCCAGCCCGGCCGCGCCGTTCTGGATCGCGTAGATCAGGGCGGTCACCACGAGGCTCGCCGCGACGACGAGCTTCGCGATGGCCGCCGCCGTGACGAAGTGCTTGCCCGTCTTGAGGCTGATGATCGCGAGGAAGATCGCGAACCAGATGAAGATCAGGAGGAACAGGTAGTGCGCGAACGACGATGAGATGTCGAACACGTACGCGTTCCACGCCTCGTAGGCGACGAAGGCCAGCGAGCCGCCGAGCCAGATCGGGTTCGTGATCCAGTACATCACGGTCGAGACGGCCGACCAGCCGCGCCCGAAGGCGTACTTGACCCACTGATAGGGTCCGCCCTCCTGCGTGAAGGCGGCCCCGGTCTCCGCGAAGATCATCGCCATCGGCACCAGGAAGAAGACGGCGATCACCAGCGCCCACGTGAACGTCTCGCCGCCGTAGGAGGCGACCTGCGCCACGATGTCGAGCGCGACGACCGCCGCGATGATCAGGAAGATCGTGTCCAGGCGGGTCAGGGTGCGGACGAGCCGCTTCTCCTGCTCGGCGGCGAGCGTCGTCGCCCCGAGGTCGACCCGCCGTTCCGCGTCGTCTGCGGACGCCATGCTCCCCACCTCCTGCTCGGATTGCGCGGCGCTCCATCGCCGCACCTGCGGATCTTCCACGTCGCACCGGCTGTTTCCTGCCGGAGCGGCGGAAACCGCACGTGGAGCGGGTTCAGTCGATCGGCCGCACGGGGCGCGTGCGCACGCCGGCGCGCTCGGCGACGATCCGGATCACGAGGACCACGGCCACGCACGCGAACGACGCGAGCCCGCCGTTGACGCCGTCGAGGAGCACGAACACCAGCGTCCCGGCGACCGCCGCGATCGCGTAGGGCGGTCCCGGCCGCATCACCGCGGGCGTCTCGCGCAGGAGCACCGAGGCGATCACGCCGCCGCCGACGGAGGCGAACGTGCCGACGAGGATCGCCGTCAGGTGCGGCAGGCCCGCGTCGATGGCGTACTGGGCGCCGACCGCCGCGAACAGCCCGAGCGTGAGCGCGTCGAGCACGAACAGCGCGTAGGAGAGCCGCGCGATCTCGCGGCCGAGCAGCAGGATCAGGAGGAACGCCACGGCGACGGCGGCCGTGTAGGTCCAGTCGCGCAGGGCGACGGGCGGCGTGTTGCCGATCAGGATGTCGCGGATCACGCCGCCGCCGAAGCCGAGGGAGATCGCGAGCACGGCCATGCCGGCCAGGTCGAGGCCGGGCGAGCGCTGCCGGCCGAGCAGCGCGCCGCCGAGGGCGCCGACGAAGGTGGCGAGCAGGCCGAGCCAGGTCGGCGTGACCGCGGCGAAGTCGGGAAGGTCGCTGGTCAGGGCCTCCACGCCCGGAGGATACGGGGCGCTAGTCGCGCAGCGGGATCGCGACCGGGCGGATCGGCGTGCCGGTCGCGCCCGTCAGCTTCAGCGGGAAGCCCATGAAGGCGAACTCGTAGACGCCCTCGCGGCAGATCTCCTCCATGTCGATCACCTCCATCAGGGGACAGCCCGCGGTCGCGAACAGGTACGAGTGCACCGGCAGGAACGTCTCCGGGTCCGGGTTGGGCACGACCTCGAGGGACAGCGAGTCGGCGCCGAGCAGCATCGCCCCCGCCTCCTCGCACAGCCACTTCGCCGCGCCCATGCCGATGCCGGGCTGGTCGGTGATGTAGGCCTGCACGTCGGGCCAGACGGTCATCCGGCCGGTGCGGATCAGGACGATGTCGCCGGGCCGGATCTCCGAGCCCTGGCGCGTGAGCGCGTCCCGGAGCTCCTGCGCCGTGATCTCGTGCACCGGGTCGAGGCAATCGACGCCGTGCATCCCGGCCACGTCGATCGCGACGCAGCGGCCGATGATCGGCGGGTAGTGCTCGGCGCCCCCGACCAGCCAGTGGCGGCTGCCGAGGTGCTGCTTCTGGTTCCAGCCGTTCCAGAACATCCCGTCGTACCCGAAGTGGTTGAGCGTGTCGAGGTGCGTGCCGCAGTGCGTGTACATCTGCACCGCGTCGCCCGCGTAGGAGTGGCGCTCGAGGAGCTCGGGGTCGACGCCGGCGAGGCCGTCGATGACGGCGCCGTCCGGGGTGTGCGTCATCCAGATGTCGTACACGGGGTCGCCGGCCGCGACCCACGAGGGCATGCCCTTGAAGTAGTCGACGGAGAGGTCGAACACCTTCGTGCCGTCGAGGCGGGCGAGGAGCTCGCCCTGCCCCTGCGGCGTCATCCAGTTGAGGCGGCCGATCTGGTCGTCGGGACCCCACGGGCTGCGGCTCACGCGGCGACCGTCCACCTCCTGCATCGCCTCGAAGATCAGGTTGCCGAGATCGCCGCACATGGTCCGCTCCTGGGCCGGGGTCGCCCGGTAGCGTCGGCGCCGTCGGCGCCGGCGTCAAGCACCGCGCCGCACGGCGACGAGCCGGGCGCCGTCCGCGGCGAGCCGGTCGTAGGCGAAGGGCAGGGCCGCCGGCACCTCGACGGGCAGGCCCAGGTCGCGCATCCAGGCGCGGCGCATGGCCGGGCGGTCCCACAGCGCGCCGTGCCCCCAGCGCCCCACGCGCACCGTGAAGCCGGTCGCCCCACGACCGGCGAGCCCCTCGGCGAAGCGCGGCACCTGCCACGGCTCGCCCGAGACGGGGTCGCGCGTCGAGTACCAGAGCGCGATCGCCCCCGCCCGGTCGCCGCCCCCGAGGAGCGACTGCGGGCTGCGCGCCCAGTAGCAGCCGGGCCGGAGCGACGGCGGCCCGTCGCACTCGGCCTGCAGGAGCAGGCGCCGGTCCATCGGCAGGGAGCCGAAGCGCCGCCCGAGGTCGGTGATCGGGTCGAGCGACGCGACCCGCGCGTAGGCGCCGGGGTAGCGCAGCGCGACGAGCAGCGCCTCCGTGCCGCCCATCGACGAGCCGGCCAGGTAGACGCGCGCGGGGTCGACGCGCAGGTCGGGGACGCGCTCGGCGACGAGCGCGGGCATCCGCGCGAGGTCGCTGATCTGGCCGGCCGCGCCGTAGGAGAAGGAGCGCGTGACGACCCCCTGCCCGCTCGGGCAGGCGAGCGCGAAGCCGCTGCGGCCCGCCAGGGCCATGTTCCGGTCGGTGCAGAGCAGGCTCAAGCCGGCCGGCCGCGCCGTCACCAGGAGGGGCACGGGGCGCCCCGCGGCGAGCGCGCCCGTCGGCACGGCGATCCGCAGCTCGCGGCGGCGGCCGTTCCACGTGCCGTACCAGGAGCGCACCACCGTGGTGGCCCCGATCCGCTCGCGCGTCGTCTCCGCCGCCACGTCCGGCTGCGCCGACGGATCCGGGATGTCCCGCCAGCCGGCCTGCGCGGTCGCGGGCAGGGCGACGCAGACCAGCAGGGCGATCAGGCCGATGCGCGGGCGCATGCCCCAATGGTGCGGCATCGACCGGCTCGCCGTGTGCCCCGCGGCCGATAGGCTGCGGGAGGTGCAGCGGCGCGACTCGATCCGGAACCTGGCGATCGTCGCGCACGTGGACCACGGCAAGACGACGCTCGTCGACGCGATGCTGTGGCAGTCGGGCGCCTTCCGCGACAACCAGGACGTGGCCGAGCGGGTGCTCGACTCGAACGACCTCGAGCGCGAGAAGGGCATCACGATCCTCGCGAAGAACACCGCGGTCCGCCACGGCGACGTCAAGCTCAACATCATCGACACGCCCGGCCACGCCGACTTCGGCGGCGAGGTCGAGCGCGGCCTCGCGATGGTCGACGGCGTGCTCCTGCTCGTCGACGCGAGCGAGGGCCCGCTGCCGCAGACCCGCTTCGTGCTGCGCAAGGCGCTCGAGGCGCGGCTGCCGGTGATCCTGTGCGTCAACAAGGTCGACCGGCCCGACGCGCGCATCGCCGAGGTGCTCGACGAGACCTACGCCCTGTTCCTCGACCTCGACGCCGATGAGGAGCAGATCGACTTCCCGATCGTCTACGCGAACGCCCGCGCCGGCCGCGCCTCGGTGGAGGGGCCCGAGGCCCTGGCCGACGACCTCGAGCCCCTGTTCCAGACGATCCTGGCGCACGTGCCCGCGCCCGAGCACGACCCCGACCACCCGCTGCAGGCGCTGGTCACCAACCTCGACGCCTCGCCGTACCTCGGCCGGCTCGCGCTGTGCCGCATCCACCACGGCGCGATGCGCAAGGGCGACACCGTCGCCTGGTGCCGCGCCGACGGCACCGTCGAGCAGGTGCGCCTGACGGAGCTGTACGTGACCGAGGAGCTCGAGCGCGTCCCCGCCGACGTGGCCGAGGCGGGCGACATCGTCGCAATCGCCGGCATCGCGGACGTCACGATCGGCGAGACCATCGCCGACGCCGCGGACGCGCGCCCCCTGCCGGTCCTCGCCGTCGACGAGCCGAGCCTGTCCATGACCATCGGCATCAACACCTCGCCCCTGGCGGGCCGCAGCGGGGCCAAGCTGACCGCGACGATGGTCAGGCAGCGGCTCGAGCAGGAGCTCATCGGCAACGTGTCCCTGCGCGTCCGCCCCACCGACCGGCCCGACGCCTGGGAGGTGCAGGGCCGCGGCGAGCTCCAGCTCGCCGTGCTGGTCGAGACGATGCGCCGCGAGGGCTTCGAGCTCACCGTCGGCAAGCCGCAGGTCGTGACCCGGGAGATCGACGGCAAGCGCTGCGAGCCGATGGAGCGCCTCGCCATCGACGTGCCCGAGGAGTTCGCCGGCGTGGTCATCCAGCTGCTCGGCATCCGCAAGGGCCGGATGGAGCAGATGGTCAACCACGGCACCGGCTGGGTGCGGATCGAGGAGATCGTGCCCGCCCGCGGCCTGATCGGGTTCCGGACGGAGTTCCTGACGGAGACGCGCGGCACGGGCCAGCTGCACCACGTGCTCGAGGGCTTCGAGCCGTGGCACGGCGAGATCCGCGCCCGCCAGAACGGCTCCCTGATCGCCGACCGCGAGGGCGTCGCCACCGAGCACGCCCTGTTCACGCTGCAGGAGCGCGGCGAGCTCTTCATCGGCCCCGGCGTCGACGTCTACAACGGCATGATCATCGGCGTCAACGCGCGCAGCGAGGACCTCGAGGTCAACCCGACGCGCGAGAAGAAGCTGACCAACATGCGCGCCGCCTCCGCGGAGGAGCTGGTGCGGCTGACGCCGCCCCGCACCCTGTCGCTCGAGCAGGCGCTCGAGTTCATCGCCGAGGACGAGTGCGTCGAGGTCACCCCCGACGCCGTGCGGCTGCGCAAGGTCGAGCTCGACCCCAACCTGCGCCGCCGCCTCGAGAAGGCCCGCAAGGGCCTCTGACCGCCCGGGTCAGGCCGCCGGGACCGTCGCGCCCCGCAGCATCACGACGCCGACGGTGCGGTTCGTGCCCGGGTCGATCAGGATGACGCCGCCGAGTGCGCGGTTGGCGGCGTAGGCCTCGGCCACGATCGGCGCGGCCGCATGCAGCGCGATCAGGCCGATGTCGTTGGCCTCGAGCGACGCTGCGGGCTCGTGCTCGAGCGTGTCGAGCTCGAGCCGCGCCTGCAGCGCCTCGACGATCACGGGCACGGTCCGCGTGCCCTGGCGCAGCTCGAGCCGGGCGCCGGCCGCGAGCGGCTGCTCGTCGAGCCAGGCCACGGTGGCCTCGACGCGATCGGCCAGCGCCGGCGCGGCGTCGGCCGCGACGATCACGTCGCCGCGGGCCACGTCGACATCGTCCTCGAGGTGCACCGCGACGCTGAGCGGCGCAGCCGCGGCCTCGCGGTCCTCCCCGAGGACGTCGATGCGCGCCACGCGCGAGGAGACCCCCGACGGCAGCGCGACGACCTCGTCGCCGACCGCGACCATGCCGCTCTCGATCCGGCCCGCGAGGCCGCGCACGTCGGCCCCGCCCTCGTCATGGCGCACGATCCACTGCACCGGCAGCCGCAGCGCGTCCTCCGCGATCGGCGGGTCGATGTCGCGCAGGAGCTCGAGCACGGTCGGACCGTCGTACCAGGGCATCGCGTCGGAGCGCTCGACGACGTTCGCGCCCTCGAGGGCGGACAGCGGCACCACGGTCAGGTGTCGGCAGCCGACGCCCTCGGCGACCTCTCCGAGCCCCGCCTCGATCTCGCGGAAGCGGGCCTCGTCGTAGCCGACGAGGTCGATCTTGTTGACGCAGGCGATGATCTCGCGCAGGCCGAGCAGCGCGCACAGCGCGAGGTGCCGGCGGGTCTGGGGCATGATCCCGTTGGCGGCGTCGACGAGCAGGATCGCGACGTCGGAGCCGGCCGCCGCCGTGACCATGTTGCGCGTGTACTGGACGTGGCCGGGGGCGTCGGCGAGCAGGATCCGGCGGCCGTCGGCCTCGAACGAGCGGTAGGCCGCGTCGATCGTGATGCCCTGCTCGCGCTCGGCGCGCAGTCCGTCGGTGAGGAGCGCCAGGTCGACGCCCTTGCGTCCGCGCCGGCGGCTCGCCTCCTCCACGGCCTCGAGCTGGTCGCGGGTGAGGTGGCCGGTGTCGTGCAGGAGCCGCCCGATCAGGGTGGACTTGCCGTCGTCGACGGAGCCGACGGCGACGACGCGCAGCATGGGGGTCTCGAGCGGCATCAGAAGTACCCGTTCCTCTTGCGATCCTCCATGGCGGCCTCGGAGGTGCGGTCGTCGGCGCGGGAGGCGCCCCGCTCGGAGACGTCGGAGGCGCGGGTCTCCACCAGCACCTCGGCCACCGTGGAGGCCGTGGAGCGGATCGCCCCCGTGCAGGTGGCGTCGCCGACGGTGCGGAAGCGCACCGTCTCGGTGAACGGCTGCTCGTGCGGGTAGCGCTCGACGGCCGGGTGGACGGCCAGCAGCATCCCGTCGCGCTCGAACACCTCGCGCTCGTGCGCGAAGTAGATCGACGGCAGCTCGAGGCCCTCGCGCTCGATGTACGCCCAGACGTCGATCTCCGTCCAGTTCGAGAGCGGGAAGACGCGCAGGTGCTCCCCCGGCTTGAGCCGTGCGTTGTAGAGCGACCACGGCTCGGCGCGCTGGTTGCGGGGCTCCCATTGGCCGAAGGCGTCGCGGTGCGAGAAGAAGCGCTCCTTCGCGCGGCTGCGCTCCTCGTCGCGGCGGGCGCCGCCGAAGCAGGCGGTGAAGCGGTGCTCGGCGATCGCGTCGAGCAGGGTCGTGGTCTGCAGGCGGTTGCGGCTGGCGCGCGGGCCGGTCTCGTCCTGGACGCGGCCGCGGTCGATCGAGTCCTGGACGGAGGCCACGATCAGGCGCTCGTCGAGGCGCGCGACCATCGCGTCGCGGTACGCGACGACCTCGTCGAAGTTGTGGCCGGTGTCGACGTGCATCAGCGGGAACGGCAGGCCCGCCGGCGCGAACGCCTTGACGGCGAGGTGGGTCAGGACGATCGAGTCCTTGCCGCCGGAGAAGAGCAGCACGGGCCGCTCGCACTCGGCCGCGCACTCGCGGATCACGTGGACCGCCTCCGCCTCGAGGACGTCGAGGGTGGACAGCTCGGTCAGGGTGGTCATGCGGCCTCCGGGGCGGTGATGCGTACACGGCGGTAGACGACGTAGGTGAGGACGGCGACGACGGCGAACCAGACGACGAGGCCGACGGGCGGCAGGGGCAGGCCCGCCTTGACGGCGAGCGAGCCGGCGGCGGCGAGCAGGACCCCGGCGAGCGCCATGCGCAGGGCGAGCGCCGGCAGGCGCACCGACACCTTGGTGCCGATCAGGACGCCGGGGATGGAGCCGAGCAGGAGCAGCGCGGCGAGCCGGTAGTCGACGTTGCCGACGACCATGTTGCCGATCGCCGCGGCCCACAGGAGCAGGGCGGCGTGGAAGATGTCGGTGCCGACGACGCGGTGCGGCGCGAGCTGGAAGATCGCGATCAGGAGCAGCGCGAGGATGGCGCCGGACCCCGCGGACGTGAGGCCGAGCACGAAGCCGACGATCAGCCCGCTGATCACCGCGGCGATGAACTGGTGGTGCGGCGCGCGCTCGGGCCGCGTCTTCGGCGGCGCGAGGGTCTGCCAGAACATGGCGACGGCGCAGAGGCCGATCGCCACGGCCACGCAGATGATCAGCGGCGTGTCGATCGCGATGCCGAAGCGGCCGTCGATCCAGTGCAGCACCCAGACCGCGCCGAGCGCGGCCGGCACGCTGCCGACGGCGAGCTGCAGGGACAGGCGCAGGTCAACCGTGCTCTTGGTGAAGTGGCTGACGCCGCCCACCGTCTTCGTGACGGCGGCGTAGAAGAGGTCGGTGCCGATCGCGCCCACGGGCGGCACCCCGGCGACGACGACGAGGAGCGGGGTCATGATCGAGCCGCCGCCGACGCCGGTCGCGCCGACGAGCAGGCCGACGCCGAGGCCGAACAGCACCATCAGGAGGTCCTGGTTCACGCCAGCGGCCCCCCGGCGGGGTGCAGCCCGCACTCGGTCTTCTCGCTGCCGGCCCAGCGGCCCTCGCGGCCGCTGCCGGGCTTCGTGCAGTGGATGCAGCCGATCGAGGCGTAGCCCTGCTCGTGCAGCGGGTTGACGATCAGGTCGCGCTCGCGGATCCGCGCCCACACGTCGTCGAGGGTCCAGTCGGCGAGCGGGCTGAACTTCCACAGGCCGCGGGCCTCGTCGTACTCCGCCTTCGGGGTGTTCGCCCGGGTCGGGGCCTGGTCGCGGCGCAGGCCGGTGATCCACGCGTCGAGCGCGCCGAGCGCACGGCCGAGCGGCTCGACCTTGCGCAGCGCGCAGCAGCCGTTCGGGTCGCGCTCCCAGAGCGCGTCGCCGTGGGCGGCGGCCTGCTCCTCGAGGGTCGGGCCGCGGAAGGCCTCGATCGCGATCCCGTAGCGCTCCTCGTAGGCGCGCCAGGTGGCGTACGTCTCCGGGAAGAGCACGCCCGTGTCGAGCGCGAAGACGCGCGCGTCGGGCCGCACGGCGAGCAGCATGTCGAGCAGCACCGCCTCCTCCTGCTGGAAGGAGCAGGCCAGCGCGATCGAGGGGTGGAAGGCCTCGACGGCGGCGCGGACGAGCTCGTCCGCGGTCATCGCCTCTGCGGCGGCTGGCTCGATCGGGGTGGGGACGGGTGCGGTCATGGTGCGGCGC
>JBEGMS010000221.1:0-4298 GCA_041182985.1 Actinomycetota bacterium | reverse complement strand
TCCGGCGCTGGCAGGGCGAGTCGTGGGCGCGGTCCGACGCCCCGGGGGCGCAGGACGAGGCCGAGCAGAACCGGCTGATGGCGCTCCACGACGACGCGCAGGCCGACTGGTACGCGGGCTTTCTCGGGCGGGTCTTCCCGCCCGTCCGCGCCTAGGCCGCCTCGTCGAGCGGCGCTCCGCCGCAGCACGGGTCGATGTTGACCCGGCAGGTCGCGCACTGGACGTGGCCGTGCACCTCGACGGGGGCGTCCGTGCTGCCGCACATCGGGCAGCGGGGCCGGCACGCGGCCGGGCCGGGCTCCTCGGCGTCCTCGTCCACGCGCCGAGCGTACCGCGCTCCACTCCGGGAAGCCCGCAGACGTGCACGTAATATGCGGTCGGATGCCGGACCCGTCGCGACAGCCCCGCCGCCGCCCGCGCTGGGGGCTGATCGGCGCGGCCGCCGTCGCGGCGATCGCGGTCCTCGGCATCGGCATCTGGCTCGCGGTCGGCGCCATGGAGCCCGACGAGGTCGAGGGCTCCGCGACGGTCGAGTTCATCCCCGAGACCGAGCCCGCCGCGCCGGCGACCACCGCCGCCGCACCCGACCCCGTGGAGCCCTGGCCGACGTACGGGTTCGACAACGGCCGCACCCGCCACAACCCGGCGCTCGAGCACCGGCCGCCGTACACCGAGCAGTGGATGTTCCGGTCGAAGAGCCTGCTGGAGTTCCCCCCCGTGGTGGCCGAGGGGCGGATGTTCGTCGGGCAGCTGCGCGGCCGCTTCTACGCCGTCGACACCGGCACGGGCGGCACGATCTGGGAGAAGGACACCGGCCACTGCTCGGCCGCCTCCCCCGCCTACGCCGACGGCGTCGTCTACGCCGGGTTCCTCGCCGACTACCCATGTCCGAAGGGCGAGTTCCAGGACGGGGGCTTCGTGGCGGCCTGGGACGCCGCCTCCGGCGAGGAGCTCTGGCGCGTCGAGATGGCGCCTGTCGAGTCCTCGCCCCTCGTCGTCGACGGCATCGTCTACGTCGCCTCCTGGGACGCCGAGGTCCACGCCCTCGACGCCCGCACGGGCGCCGCGATCTGGTCCACCGAGCTCGACGCCCAGATCGTCGCGTCGGCGACCTGGGTGGACCCGGCGCAGTCCGGCGGGCGCGCCGCGGTCACGATCGGGACGAACGGCGGCAGCCTGTACTCGCTCGACGCCGAGACGGGCGCGATCAACTGGCAGGCGCAGTCGAACGAGACCCTCGGCTCCGGCCGCGAGTACTTCTACGCGACGCCGACGGTCGCCTACGGGCGCGTGTTCGTCGGCAACACCGACGGCTGGATGTACGCCTACGGCGCGAAGTCGGGCAACCTGCTGTGGGCCAAGCAGGCCGGCACCTACGTCTACACCGCGGCCGCCGTCGCCGACGAGACCGTCTACATCGGCACCTACGACGGCTGGCTGATCGCCTACGACGCCGCGACCGGCGCGGAGGACTGGCGGATCGAGATGCCGGGCGCGATCCACGGCGCCCCGACGCTGATGGCGGGCCTGCTGTACGTCTCGACGTGCTCGGGCTGCGGCCGGAACGGGGTGCGCGAGTCGAAGCGCGGACCCGATGCGACGTACGCCGTCGACGTGACGACGCGCGAGGTCGTCTGGGAGTTCCCGGCGGGCAAGTACTCGCCGATCGTGGCCGACGAGGAGCGCGTCTACCTGGTCGGCACGGGCGTCGTCTACGGCCTCGACCCGTCCTAGCCCGAGCCCGCGGCCGCGGTCGCGGGCGGCTGGGGGCCGGCGGTGGCAGGATGGGCGGGTGCCCCGCACCGCCCTCGCCGCGCTGGTCGTCCTCGTCACCCTCGGAGCCGCGGCGCCCGCGGGCGCCGCGCCCGCGACCCTGACGCCCCGGGAGATCACCGTCGCGGTCGGGCAGGAGCGGGGGTTCATGGTCCTCAGCAACGCGCGCACGGGCCATCGCTGGCGCTGGATCCGGCGGCCCGACGCCCGCATCGCCAGGCCCCTGCCGGTGCAGCAGATCCCGATGAACGACATCGTCAACGGGCCCCCCGGCCGGATGACGGTCTACGTGGTCGGCGTCGCGCCCGGCGAGACCCGGGGGACGGTGGGCTACTTCGCACCCGGGGCGGACGCGCCGACCAAGCGCATCCAGGTGCGCATCGCCGTCAGCGCGGGCTGAGGCCGGGCGGCCGGGCCGCCGTGCGCGGGCCGCGCGCAGCGGCCATACTGCGCCACATGGAGCGCCCCACCCTCGCCAACTGGATGTCGCCCGAGCACGCGCACTGGTCGTTCCGGCACGTGCGCGAGCTGATCCCCACGGCCCGCATCCGCCACGGCCGCCATCCGCGCGCACTGCCCTTCGAGCCCGCCGGCGACCTGCTCGCGCTGCGCTTCGAGGGCACGGGCGGCGAGCACGTCGTCGGCGAGTTCCTCGCCGCGACCCGGTCCGACGCGCTCATCGCGGTCAAGGACGGCAAGGTCGTCCTCGAGTGGCTCGCCCCCGGCGTCCGCGACGACGAGCCGCACCTGCTCTTCTCGGTCACCAAGTCGATCACGGCGCTCCTCGCCGGCGCGCTCGCGGGCGCGGGCGAGCTCGACCTCGACGCGCCCGTCGTGGAGTACGTGCCCGAGGTCCGCAACGGCGGCTTCGGCACCGCGACGGTCCGCCACCTGCTCGACATGGAGGCCTCGTACCGCTTCGTCGAGGACTACTCGCCCGGGATCGACCTCACCCTCTACCGCAACTCGGCCGGCTGGTACCCGGCCCCGCCCGACCACATGGGCCTGCGCGAGTTCCTCGCCACCCGCGAGCCCGAGGGCGAGCACGGACGGGTGTTCCGCTACCTGTCGCCGACGACCGACATGCTCGGCTGGGTCTGCGAGGCCGCCTCGGGGCTGCCCTACGCCCTCGCGGTCTCCCAGCACCTGTGGGTCCCGATGGGCGCCGAGGCCGACGCCGACATCACCCTCGACCGGCTCGGCATGCCGCGCGCCGCCGGCGGCATGAGCGCCACGCCGCGCGATGCCGCGCGCCTCGGGATGATCGTCGCCGAGGGCGGCGCCGGGATCGTGCCGGAGTGGTTCGTCGACGACCTCACCACGGGCGGCGACCCGGCGCACTGGGCGGCCGGCGACTACTCCCAGTGGCTGCCCGGCGGCTGCTACCGCTCCTGCTGGTACCAGCCCCGCGTCGACCCCGACTGCGTGATGGCCGTCGGGATCCACGGGCAGATGATCTACGTGGACCGGCCCCGCAACGTCGTCGTCGTCAAGCAGTCCTCGTGGGAGGTCCCCGACGAGGACGCCCGCCACACGGACAACGAGCGCCTCTGCCGGGCGATCAGCCGCGCGCTGACCGCCGAGGAGCCGGCGGCCGCAGCCGTCTAGGCGAGCGCCGAGCGGATCTCGACCGGCCCGGTCAGGGCCTTGTGCACGGGGCACTTGCCGGCGATCGCGAGCAGCCGCGCGCGCTGCGCCTCGTCGAGGTCGCCCGCGAGCTCGATCCGCCGGTCGATCACGAGGCCGTCGGGCCCCGTCTCGTGGCGCAACTCGACGCGCACCCGCTCGAGCGGCCACTCCTTGAGGTCGGCGTACATCCTGAGCGTCATCGCCGTGCACGCCCCGAGCCCCGACAGAAGCAGCGCGAAGGGCGGCGGGCCGAGGTCGGCGCCGCCCGCGTCGACGGGCTCGTCGGCGACGAGGTCGTGCCCGAAGGCCGAGATGTCCTGGGTCAGGCGGGAGGTCCCGCGCGCCGGGTCGATGCCCGTCTCCTCGACCACCACCACGCGCGCGTCGTCCATGGGGGCAGCGTAGCCCCGCCGAGCGCCGTCGCGCGTCCTCGGCGGCGGCCGCACGGCCCCACGGGCCCTACGGGGCGTTGAGGAGGTCCGTGCAGACGCCGCGCAGCCCGCTCATGCCCGGGAGCACGGCATCACGCAATGCGCCGTCGTCGACCCGGTGGTACGCATGCGCCAGCTCGTTGCGCAGACCGACGATGCGCGCCCACGGCACCTCCGGATGCCGCTCCCGGATCTCGTCGCCGACACCGGCCGCCGCCTCCCCGATCACGATGAGGTGCTACCGGAGCGCCGCGTCGGCATGCGGCGCGTCGAACCGCAGCGCGGCGATCGCGTCGATCGCCGCGACGATGTCCTCGAGCCGCTGGCGCGGATCACGGGGGCTCAGAGCCGGATCCCGTCGCGCTCGACGCCCGCTGCCACCTCGGGCCTGAGGAGCGACTCCGCGACGAGGTCGACGGGCTCGCCGAGCAGGTCGGCCAGCGCGTCGCGCAGATCCAGCAGGGG
>JBEGMS010000220.1:0-7700 GCA_041182985.1 Actinomycetota bacterium | reverse complement strand
CCTCGAGGCCGTGCGGGCGCTGCGCCGGGACGTCGCCGCCTGGCCGGCTGGCATGCGCCTGTTCGCCGAGGGCTTCGAGGATCTGAGCGCGGCCCAGGAGGCCCTGCTCGACATCGTGGCGCAGCGCGCCGGCGCGGTCGCGAGCCTGCCCTACGAGGCGGGCCGACCGGCCTTCGCAGTCCTGCAGCCCGCCGTCGAGCGCCTCGCCGAGCGCGCCGGCGGCGATGGGATCGTGGAGCTCGGCCCGGGCGACTTCGGCCGCGCGGAGGCGCTCGTGCGCTTGGAGCGGCGCCTCGGCGAGCCCGATCCGGATGCGCGCGGGCCCGAGCCCGGGGGTGACGCGATCGGCGTCTGGGAGGTCGAGGGGGAGCGCGGTGAGGCCGAGGCCGTGCTGATCGAGGTTGCCGGCGCCCTGCGGACCGGGACGCCGGGCGACCGCATCGCGGTGGTCGCCCCGCGCGGTGCGGACGGGCGGGAGCGCCTCGTGCGGGAGCTGCGCGACGCGGGGATCGCGGTCGCTGCGCCGCGGCGCGTGCCGCTCCAGCGGACCCCCTTCGGGCGCGCCCTGCTCGCGCTGCTCGCGCTCGCCTGGGCGCCACAGCCGACCGACGAGGAGCGGCTGGTCTGGCTGCGGTCGCCGTGGAGCGGCGCCCCCGCCCACCTCGTGGAGCGCTGCGAGCGCCAGCTGCGCCGCTCGACGTCGACTCTGACCGCGGCGCTTGCGGAGGCCGGTGAGCCGATCCGGCGGGCGCTGGCCCTGCCGGCCGGCGCGCGTGGCGACGGGAACGCCGCCGAGGAGGCCACCGCGGCGGTGCGGGCGATGCTGGCCCGCGCCCACGGGGTCGGGGCTCCCGCCGCCGGCGCGGCGGTGCGCGCGGACGCCGCGCTCGCCGCCGACGTCCTGCGAGCGCTGGCCGAACTCGGCGACCTGCGCCCCGTGCCCGGGCGCGAGGAGGTGCGGGACCTGCTCGGCCAGATCCTGGTGCGCGAGCCGGATGCCCCGGAGCGGGCCGTGGCGGTGCTCGACCCGCGCGCGGCGCGGACGATCGACGTCGACGTCCTGGTCGCGGTGGGGCTCGAGGAGCCGATGTACGGCGCGCCGCCGACCGGCGATCCGCTGGCCGAGGGCCCGGATCGCGCGGAGCTGGCCCGCCACCTGGTCTACGCCACGGCCACGCGACCGCGCCGGCGGCTCGTGCTGGTCTGGCGCGCCGCCGACGACGAGGGCCGTACGGCGCCCCCGCCGGCGATCTGGGAGGACCTGATGGCCGCGGCGGGTGAGCCGGCGGCACGCCGGCGGCGCTTCTGCGATGCGACCCTGCCTCTCGAGGAGGCCCCGACGACGCGAGAGCGCGCCCGGGCCATCGCCGCAATCGCCCCGCAGGACCGTGCGCGTGCGCTGCGCCTCGCCGGCGAGGCGGGCATCACCCACGCGATCCGCCGTGCGATCGCGGTGCACCGCCGCCGGCTGACGCTCGCCGACGCCCGCATCCTCGACGAGCTCGCCGCGACCGAGCGCTTCAACGCGACCGCCATCGAGCTCTTCGGCGACTGCTCGTCGAAGTGGTTCGTCGAGCGCCACCTCGGCCTGCGCGAGATCGACCGGCCGATCGATGACCGCCTCGCGGTCGGCCAGCTCACGCACAAGGCGCTGGCGCGCTTCTATCGCGAGGTGCCCGCGCGGCTCGGCACCACGGCTGTCACCGCCGACCGCATCGACGAGGCGCTGGTCGAGCTCCGCCGGATCGTCGACGAGGTCGTCGGGGACATCGCCCCGATCCGGGCCGGCGACGCGCTCGCCCTGCGCCTGATGGCGTGGTCGATGCAGCGCGACCTGGCCCGTCTCGTGCGCCGCGCCGCCCGTGCCGAGGCACCGCTCGTGCCGGCCGAGTTCGAGGTGTCGTTCGGGGGCGCGCGGGGCGGGCTCGACGTGGGCCCCGCCCGCGTGACGGGCCAGATCGACCGCATCGACATCGATCCCGCCTTCACCGCGCGGGCCGCCGTCGTGGACTACAAGACCAGCACGATCAGCACGGGTCCGAAGATCCTCGAGGATGAGCGCCTGCAGCTGCCGCTGTACATGCTGGCCCTGCGCGAGGTCCTGGGGCGCGAGCCCGTCGGCGGCCTCTACGTGTCGATCCGCAAGGGCGCGGTGCGGGGGATCGTCGACGCCTCCCAGGAGGACGTCCTGCCGAGCGGCTTGAGTCGCGACGACCGCCTCGACCACGATGCGTTCGAGGCTGCTCTCGAGCGGGCGCGTGCGCTTGCCGCAGAGCGGATCGAGCGGATCCGCGCGGGCGAGATCGGGCACGACCCGCGCGGGGGAGAGAAGGGGCCGATCTGCGCGCGCTTCTGCGGTTACGCCGGGATCTGCCGGGTGCGTCCGTGATGCGCTCCCTGCCGCCGCCGGACCTCTCGCCGGCCCAGCGCCGTGCCGTCGAGGCGCCCGGGGGCGCCTTCGTGGACGCGGGTGCCGGCTCGGGCAAGACGACCGTGCTCGTTGAGCGGTACGTGCGCGCCCTGACCGAGCGCAACCTCCTGCCCGCGAACATCCTCGCCGTCACGTTCACGCGGCGCGCCGCGGGCGAGATGCGCCAGCGGATCCGGGCACGCCTGCGGTACGAGGGCCTCGACCGGCTGATCCCGCTCGTGGAGGGCGGCTGGATCGACACGATCCACGCCACCTGCCAGAAGATCCTCGCCGAGTTCCCGGACGAGGCGGGCCTGACGCGGGGGCTGCGCGTGGCCGATCAGGTCGAGACGGCGCTGCTGCGGGAGGCCGCCTTCGACCGCGCGCTGGCCGGTGCGCTGGAGGAGGGCGGGGATCCGGCCCTCGAGCTCCTGACCGGCTACGGTCGGGAGACGCTCCGCAGCGTCGTCGGGCGGCTGCTCGAAGGCGTGCGCACGCGCGGGCTCGAGCCCGCGGCCCCGACCGGGGCCGCGACACGCGCAGAGCTCGCCGACTGGGCGGACCGGCTGCGTGCGGCGGCGACGGAGATGTCGACCGCGGGCACCGACTCGGACCGGGCGGTGCAGCGCCGGCGGGCCGCCCTCGACCTGCTCGACCTGCTCGATCGCGACCCCGAGCCGCTCGAGCTCGTCGACCTGTCGGAGTACTCGCGGGGCGAGAAGGACTACACGACGCTGATCGCCGACGTCGAGCGCGTGGCGCGCGACGTCGTGGCCGGCGAGCTGCACGCGCCGCTGCAGGACCTCCTCGACCGCTACGCCGCGGCCTACGAGGCCGTCAAGGACGAGGCCGGTGCGCTCGACTACCACGACCTCCAGCTGCGCACGCGGCTCCTCCTCGAGGAGCACCCGGCGGTGCGGGACGCCCTGCGCGAGCGCTTCCGCGAGGTCATGGTCGACGAGTTCCAGGACACGGACGGGCTGCAGGTGGCGATCCTCGACCTCCTGCGCGCTCCCGGCACGCCGACGCTCTGCGTCGGCGACGAGCAGCAGGCGATCTACGGCTTCCGCGGCGCGGACGTCGAGGTGTTCCGGAGGATGCGGGAGCTCGTCGCCGCGGATGACCATCCGGCGGAGCTCGTGCCGCTGCACGACAACCGCCGCTCCGTGCCGGCGATCCTCGACGCCGTCAACGAGGTGTTCGCCGGTGACGACGACTTCGACCACCGACCGCTCGCGCCCGTCCTGGAGGCGGTCGAGCCGGGGCCCGTGGTGGAGGTCCTGGTCGGCGTGGGGGACAAGCTGGACGACGGCCGCGCGGTCGAGGCCGCGCTCGTCGCGGAGCGGCTGCGCGCGCTCGTCGATGCGGACGTCTGCGGCTACGGCGGCATCGCGCTGCTCTTCCGGGCCGGTACGAGCGCCCCGGTCTTCGAGGACGCGCTGCGCGACGCGGGCATCCCGACCGTCTCGTCGACGGGTCGTGGCTTCCTGCGCCGCCAGTCCGTGCTCGACGTGATCGCGCTCCTGCGCGTGCTGTGGAACCGCGACGACGATCACGCGCTCGCCACCTGCCTGGTCTCGCCCATGGCGGGCGTCTCGAACGACGGGCTCGCGCTGATGCGGGCCACCGTGAAGTGGGAGCTGTCCGGCGCGCTCGACGCCCTCGCGTCGGTGCCGCTCGGCGACGACGACATGGCGCGCGCGATCGCCCTGCGCGACGCCCTCGAGCGGCTGCGAGCGCGCGCGGGCCGGCTCGGGCTCGGCGACCTCGTCGCGGCCGCCATCGAGGAGACGCGCTACGACCTCGCCGTGCTGGCCCTGCCCGACGGGCCCGAGCGCATGGCGAACCTCGCCAAGCTGGAGCGCATCGCGCGGGCCTTCGAGGCTGCGCGCGGCCCCGATCTGCCCGCCTTCGTGCGGGCCGTCGAGTCGGGCCGTCTCGACACGGACGTCAGTACGGACGGCGTGACGGCCTCCGAGGGCGACGACGCCGTCCGGCTGCTCACGATCCACCAGGCCAAGGGGCTCGAGTTCCCCGTCGTGGTTCTCGCCGACACCGGCGGGCGCCCGCGGGCTGAGGTGCCCGATGCGATCGTGGCGCCGGGCGGCGCCGTCTCCGCGCTCGTGCCCGCCTCGACGGGCGATGCGCAGCCGACGCGCGCGCACGAGGGCCTGCTCGAGACGATCCGGGCGGGCGAGGCGCGCGAGTCGCTGCGCACCACCTACGTCGCCTGGACGCGCGCGGAGCGGCGCCTGATCGTGAGCGGAGCGGCGACGGCCAGGAGCGGGGCGCAGAGCGGCTCGACGCTCGCCTGGGTGCTCGGGCGCCTCGACGACGACGGCGCGCTCGGCGAGCGTGAGATCGCATCCGGCGACGCGCGGATCCGCGTCCGCGTCTCCGCCGACCAGCCGGCCGCGGGAGAGCCGGCGCCCCGGGAGGACACGATCGAGCTGGTGCTCGACGATGGCACCCCGCAGCTCCTGCTCGACGTCGACGCCTCGCACGACGCGCCCGCACCGGCCGGCGGGTCGCTCGCGCCCCTGGCGCCGCTGCCCGACGGCGGTGGCTGGGCTCCGCCGGGGCTCAGCTACTCGGGCCTCGACCTGCACGCCCGCTGTCCGTACCGCTTCCAGGTCGAGCGCATGCTCGGGGTGCCGAAGGAGGAGGCCAGCGGCAGCGCCGCCGTCGGCAAGGCCGTCCACCGGGCGATCGAGACCGGCGGCGACGCCGGGGAGCTCCTCGCGGCGGCGGCGCCCGACGCGGACCCCGCGGACGCCGGCACCGCGCGCGACGCGCTCGCGCGCTGGACCGGATCGCCGCTCGCGCGGCGCTTCGCGGGGCTCGCGGGCGTCGCCCACGAGCAGCCGTTCCTGCTCGCGCTCGGACCGGCGACGGTGACCGGCTTCCTCGACCTCGCGGCGGCGGACGGCGATCTGCTCGTGATCGGCGACGTCAAGGTCGCGGACCTCAAGGGGCTGACCCCCGACGAGCGCCGCGATCAGGGCTACGCCGTCCAGGAGCAGGCCTACGCGCTCGCCGCGCTCGAGTCCGGCTACGCGCAGGTCGAGGTCTGCTTCCAGTGGGTCGGCGACGACGCGGCGGCGCAGGCGATGGCCACGCGCACGTTCACGGCGGCTGATCGCGACGGCCTGCGCGCGGCCCTCGAGGCCCGCGTCGCCGCGGCCCTCGAGGGGCCGTGGGAGCCGACGCCGTCGGAGACCGCCTGCGCGGGCTGCCCCGCCCTCGACATGCTCTGCGCGGGCCCCGCGCTCGGAGCCCGGGGCTGATGCCGCGGGTCTCGCGCACGAGCCCGCCGGACGCCCGCGCCCGGGCCGTCTTCCGGCGGCTCCGGGCCGAGTACCCCGACGCGCGCTGCTCGCTCACCTTCTCGTCGCCGTGGGAACTGCTCGTGGCCACGATCCTGTCCGCGCAGTGCACCGACGACCGCGTGAACATGGTCACGCCCGGGCTGTTCGCGCGCTTCCCATCGCCGGAGGCGTTCGCCGGGGCGACGCAGGCCGAGGTGGAGGAGGCGATCCGCTCGACGGGGTTCTTCCGCAACAAGGCCCGCTCTCTGATCGGCGCGGCCCGCTCGGTGCTCCACGACCACGGCGGCGAGGTGCCGCGCACGATGGACCAGCTCAAGCGGGTGCCGGGCGCGGGGCGCAAGACGGCCAACGTGGTGCTCGGCAACGCCTACGGCATCGCGGAGGGGATCGCGGTCGACACGCACGCCTCGCGGCTGTCCGTGCGGCTCGGGCTGACGGACACGGTCGAGCCCGTGAAGGCCGAGCGCGAGCTGATGGCGCTCCTGCCCCGGCGCATGTGGACCGACTGGACGCACCTCCTGATCGCGCACGGGCGGGCCGTCTGCACCGCGCGCAAGGCGCACTGCGATCGGTGCGTGATCGCGGACCTCTGTCCGAGCGCCGTGCGCGAGCCGCGCCGCTCCGCGCGTCCCGCGCGCGCCCGCACGGGCTGAGGCCCGACGAGGATCGGGGCATGGACCGCCTCGATCTCGAGCTCTACGCCGAGCGCCTCGCGCGCCTGGTCACCTGCGCTGCCGACGACCTCGCCGACGCCCGCCTGCGCCTCGCCTGGGCCGAGCTCGAGGACGAGCTCGCTCCCGGACTCGCCCCGGACGACGCCGAGCGCCTGCGGGGCATCGGCGCGCTCGCCCACGCGTCGGCCGGCGACGTCGCCCGGCGGGCCGTCGAGGAGCGCGCGGCCGACCTCGCCGCGCTGCACCGGCTGCAGGCCCTCGTGGAGGGCCGGCGCGGCCGCGCTCAGGCGGGGGTGACGGCGACGAGCAGGCCGCCGTCGTCGTCGTAGGCCGGGAAGAGGTCGCAGGTGACCGGCTTCTCCAGTCCGGCGGCGTGGTGGAGGGTGGCGGGCACCTCCATCTGGCGCACGCCCCACTCGAGGACGGTGCCGATCGGGTCGGCGCCGTCGGCGAACTCGAGGCCGAGCGCCTCGCGCACGTCGCGGCCGAGCATGCCGTCCTCCTGGCGCCCGGTCATCTCGAAGACGCCGTGCCCCGTCGCGAGGACGCGCGCCTCCCGGTCGCAGACGGTGAAGGCCGCCCCGGCCCCGGGGAAGTAGTCCTCGAGCAGCTGGAAGACGAACCCGAAGCCGCAGTCGTGGCAGCCGAGCGCCTGGTGCGAGAGGCCCTCGCGGCCGTCCTCGTCGAAGGACCGCCGCTGGCAGTTGGGGCAGATGAAGTACGGCACGCGTCAGGCGGTCGTGGCGGCGGCCTCGCGCGCGGCGGTGAGCCAGCGCTCGGCGTCGAGCGCGGCGCGGCAGCCGTCGCCCGCGGCCGTGACGGCCTGCCGGTAGACGTGGTCGGCGACGTCGCCCGCGGCGAACACGCCGGGCGCCTTGGTGGCCGTGGAGCCGGGCTGCTGCAGCAGGTAGCCGTTCTCGTCCATGTCGAGCAGGCCCTGGAAGAGCCCCGTCGTCGGGTCGTGGCCGATCGCGACGAAGAAGCCCGTGCAGGGGATCTCCTTGGTGCCGTCGCCGTCCGTCTCGCGGATCCGGATGCCGGTGACCGCGTCCTCGCCGAGCACCTCGTCGACGACGTACCCGAGCTCCCAGGCGATCTTCGGGTTCTGGCGGGCCCGCTCGACCATCACCTTCGAGGCGCGCAGCTCCTCGCGACGGTGGACGAGGGTGACCTTGGAGGCGAACTTCGTCAGGAACGTCGCCTCCTCCATGGCCGAGTCGCCGCCGCCGACCACGACGATCTCGTGGTCGCGGAAGAAGGCGCCGTCGCAGACCGCGCAGTACGAGA